>JAIQFT010000016.1 GCA_020073185.1 Terriglobia bacterium | reverse complement strand
GCGTACGCCACCAAAATCCTCCGCCGCAGATCGTCGGAAAAGGCTCGTGCCATCAGCTGTATTCGCAGAGACCGCCAGCACCAGCAGCTTACGTCCAAACACTCATTCGCGGGTATATCTACTCGGGAACCGCTCTAGTTGCGAGTCGCGGCATTTGTGTGGCACAAGCTGTCTGGCACACGGTCCCCGCGTGTGTGTAGATGTGGCGCGAGCAACTCGCCCGCGTGTTGGGGGCGCCGCGCGCTCAACAACTCGATCCTGCGTCAGGGCACGACTTCAGTCGTGCCGCAACCGCGTCCTAAGTTGTTGTCATTCCGAGCCGCGCCGACTGAGCGGAGCGAGGAAGGCGCGGCGAGGAATCTGCTTTTCTACCTTCTCCGCAGCCTCTTTAGCCGTGCGGCAAAGGGCACAAAAAGGATCTCGGTTTTTAGCCGCGGAGGTACCGGTGACGCTGCGCCGAGTCGCGAAGCGACGCCAGTTCATAGCCCGGGGGCGCGAGTCCCGGGGAAGCTCCCGCCAAAAACTCCTCCCGAGTCCCGCAGGGACGATACGCTGGTAGCCCAGGACGGCAGTCCTGGGAAAGCTTGCAATTGAAGATTTCCGAGTCCCGTAGTAGGGACGGCACGGCTGGAAGCGCCGGGCCTCAGTTCGACGAACACGGGTGCTCGCTATGAAACGGGCTTCAGGGTGGCAAGTACCTGGGACCTCGCAGCCCCATCGGGGCGATTGAAGGTAGCTCGCCGCTTCAGCGGCGGGGGAAAGTGGGAAAAATCTAACAGTGCCGTAGGCACGACTGAGGTTCTCACGCTCCCACCTCAGCCCTGGTTCCGTCGTGGCATCGCTCTAAATCGCCGCCACCAGTTGATATCTCGCGGCGCGCGATTCCACGATCCGGCGCTTCCCGTGCCCGGGATTTTTCTCGTACCGCGTTCGCACCAACCCAAACTGTTCCAGCAACTCCACGTCGCGGCTGACGGCGCGCGCATCCCGCCGCAAGCGCAGCGCAAGATCGGATACGGGCGACGGTTTCTGCCGCGCCGCCCGCAGCAGGCGGACCCTCTGGGTGGACAGCACGCGCATCATGTCGGCGGCGTTGGCAAAAGAAACCGTGATCTCCGGCGGAAGCGCGAGGCCGCGGTCCAACTTGCGGGCGTGCTCGCGGGCGCGCTCAAAAAAACCCGTGACCCCGTCGGCGGCAACGCGAAGGCTAATGCAACTAGGAGTTCCCCCGGCTGTGCGTGGCGGTTTTGCAAGCGCACAGCTTTCACCCGTACTGCCTGGAGCGAGCGGTTTTGACTTTGGGTCGCGATCAGGCCCCTTTGAGGGGCCCGCGACCCGTAAAGCCTCCGGCTCTGCCGGAGGATACTTACTCTCGTTCTCAGCCGAGGCGCAACTCATTTTTGCCGCGGAGCCAGACGATCCAGCCGACATTGCTGAAGACGTCCTGCAAGAAGCACTGGAAACGCTCGGTGTGTCCAAGAACCCTGTTCGGCTTTTCGGCAAGGTCGATTACAAACGAGCCCGCTACGTCTTTCACGAAGATTACGCGATAAGGCAAGCTCTGTTCGTCGATTCAAAAGCAGAGCGAGATGCAAACAGCGCCACGCTTCAGGTGTCGCAAACGTCAATGCGTATCCGACACATTAGGGCCGGTGTCGCCGTCGACGTTCCGGGTATGCTCCCCACGACCGTACCGCATCCCACAGGCGATATGCTGACGACAACTATCATCGTTAAGTTCGTGTATTCAGAAGTAAATGGAATAAGGGCGTTGAACAGGATTCGAGCGGCGTGCATTCCAAGCGGAATGCTGCAAGCGCGCTACAATCCGACGGCTCAGCAGACGTTCTGGATGGCTGGACGGGACGCTCCAACGCTCGGCGAGGACTTTAGGGTTCGGGTAAGCTTTGCGCTGCTGCAGCAAATGGCAGCTTGGAGGGTTCAGGATATTCGACTTGACCCTCCAGTGGCATTTCAGTGGACTGAATAGCTGCGTATCTGGCCATTTCGACATACCGCTCGACCTTGTCGATCCCGATGAATCGTCTTCGCGTTTCGATCGCAGCAACTGCCGTGGTCCCACTTCCGACGAAGCAATCCAAAACTATGTCTCCAGGTGCAGTGAGCATTCGAATGATGCGACGCGGCAGTTCTAGCGGAAACTTAGCCTCGTGATCGTCATTTGCTCGGACCGACGGAATGTACCATGCAGCACGGGAGCCCCATTTTGCCCATTCACCAGGACTGAGGCGGCTCCGGTCCACAGTCGTGGCTCCGGGTTTCCACAAGAAATATATGTATTCAAATTCATCCACCGCACGGTATGAGGAGCTGTGCCACTCGGAATTCTTCCAGCACGGGTCTTTGACCCACACACGACGGTCGTATACGTAGAAACCCGCGCGCCGCGCCCACCTTTCGACCGCGGGTGCGACAAGCTTCACTCGGGTTTGAGTCGCATACTTTCCACCCCGAATGTTGTTGCCGTTCAACCGACGATCAATCGTTTGCTCGCTGCAGCCGAGTAAGGTTGCCAGTTGATCGCGGTTGTAGTTCGGAAACCTAGCTCTTGCCTTCAATACGTCCTCTCGTGTGACGGGCGATCGCCGCTGGTTGACGGTCTCAGCTTGAATTCGTGGCATTCCAGAATCGGCGAAGCAGAGGATATCGGCGATGTTGATGACCACGAATCCGCCGGGTCGAATGATCGGAAAATGCAGCCCAACGACTTCCTCCAGCAAGTCGCGCCACTCGCGATACGTCGTAAGGTATTCCTCATATGACTTGCCGACAAAATAGGGAGGTGACCAGATGCTGCACGCAATGCTGTTAGGCTCGACTCGTGGGAGGAGTTCGCGAGCGTCACCACGATAGATCGCATTCGGTTGCAGAAACGAATCCTCTCCATCTAAACGTATCGCCAAGGCCGCCGCAACTGCTACTTGTGTGCAAAACTCCTACCTGTTGCGGATATCTTCTGCGAGCATCAGCATAGGCGAATAGACGGCGAATATGCAATGCAGAAACTGGTTCGGGTTGACGTGCGATGATCCCATCCGGGAACTTCCTAATTCGGTCTAATTCGGTCTAACGCAACGGGTGCCATTTGCCGATACTAGTGTTTTCCCGACGCTTGTAATGCCAGTGGGATTGACTTAGCCCGGCACCTGCGCCGCTATCATTCCAACAACCTCGTGTCCATAGGCATTGCGGTCGTCCCGTGCCCCACACAAGGCAGTTTTCCTTGGCTGGGCTGTTCGCCGCCTGCTGCTGCACCCTCCCGCAGCGATCCGCCGCCCTTCTTGTCAACCCCCCAAAACCTAGATTTCCCCCTAACCCGCTGAAAATCAATCAAATATATCGCCGCCGTATGTGGCGGGTTTACGCCTCCAACTTGCTAAGCTAGGAATAGGGGCCATATCATCTCCGACTCTTCCATAACGCTGCTTCCTCCCCCCGGTCGCTACCACATTTACTCGTCACTGGCCACCAGCCACTGACCACTAGCTCCCAACGGTAACCGTGAGTTTTCGACGGTATACCGTGGCTAAACAATTGATTCCACTACTCACACACCCCCAGAGGGGTATATGACCCTCAAGCGCCTGCAGCAGGAAACTCAGGAGCTCACCGGCACCGACGACCTCGCCGACCAGAAATCCATGCTGCAGGCGATGCTCGAACAATTGCAATGCCCCGAGGAAGACACTGAACAACCATCTGCGCCCACCTTCACCATCAACGCCTGCGCCGACGAGGGCAGCGCAATCGAGGCAGACACCACATGCGTTCGCCCCAACACCGGACTACCGACTACCGGCCACGGACTACCCGCCCGTCACCTCCAACTCCCAACCGAAGCCGAAACTGTTCTAAAATCTCCGCCAATCTTCCATGCGCCAAGTCATCGAGTGGTTCCGCGATTTTTGCGACTACCTGCGCCAGGTGTGGCAGGCGGAATGGCTGACGCTGTCGAAGGTGGAAGCCATCGGATGGATGCTCTTCTTCGTCTTCTTTCTGTGGTACGCGATAGGCAAGGAAGGCGGCGACTTCCTCTTCCTCGACTCCGGCAACGCGGTGGTGCACGAAGGCGGACACGCCCTGTTCGGGCACTTTGGCGAATTCCTGGGCGTGGCCGGCGGGACCATCCTGCAACTGCTGGTGCCGCTGCTGCTGGCGCTGGCGTTTCATGTGCGGCGGCAGGCTGTGGGCTACGCGCTGTTTCTGCTGATCGTGTTCGAAAACCTGCTCTACGTCGCCAAGTACATGGGCGACGCGAGGGCGCGGGCGCTCACCTACATCGCCATCGGCGGCGGATCGTTCAGCGGCGACGAGATGCCCGACCCCTCCATGCACGACTGGTACAACCTGTTCTCGCGCTTCGGGGTGCTGCAGTACGACACGCGCATCGCCGCCGCGGTGTTCAAGCTCGCCTGGGCGGGGATGATGGGCACGGTGTTCTGGTTCGGGTGGAGGTGTTATCGGAGCTGGCGGGAGGGATGGGAGTGACAAGGCGGGATGGATCCAGCGGTCTCACCACTTCGGTAACCTTCCCGTGCTGCTCGGAAGGCGTAGACTGTAGCGACCAGTATGGGCATCCAAGTCGTCTTTCCTCAAGACGGTTTTGCGACCATCCGCCGATGGCCGCGTTACAAAATCGATGTGCCGGTTCGGCTGATCGCGCAGCGACCAACAAAAGTTGCCATCGCGCACGGTCGCGGCAAAGAACTAAATTTCGGTGGGATGGCGGTCTTTGCCGGAATTGAAGTGTCTCTCCACGAGCAAGTCGCGGTTGAGTTCACGCCTCCCTATGCTGGGCAGCCCATCAGGGTCAGGGGATTTGTCCGCAACCGTTCTGGCTACACGTACGGGATCGAATTCATCACCGAGAACGACACCGACTACAGAAGCGTGGGGCACCTCGAGACCATTCTCCAGACTCTGGGCACGATTCCGTAAGCAGATATTCAGGCCTTTGCCGCGGCGCGCTCGACTTCCTGCCTGGCGAGATTGGGTTCGAAGCAGCGGCGGCAGCGGGCTTCGTACATGCCGGCCGCACCCACCACGATCAGATCTTCGCTGGCGACCAGCCGCTGGGTATGCTTGGCGGGATTGCCGCACTGCATGCAGATGGCGAGGGTCTTGGTGATCTCATCGGCGACGGCGAGCAGCTCGGGCATGGGGTGGAAGGGGCGGCCGAGGTAGTCGGTGTCGAGGCCGGCGATGACGATGCGCTTGCCCATGTCGGCGAGGCGGACGACGACCTCCACCAGTTCGGCGCCGAGGAATTGCGCTTCGTCAATGCCGATGACCTCGGTGCGCAGGTCGAGACGGGATTCAAGCTGGGCAGCGTCTTTCACCGGCACGGAGCGGATTTTCAGCTCGCTGTGGGAGACGATGTGGTCGTTAGAATAGCGGTCGTCGAACGCGGGCTTGAAAATCTGCACGCGCTGGCGCGCGATCTCGGCGCGGCGCAGGCGGCGGATCAGTTCCTCGCTCTTGCCGCTGAACATCGGCCCGCAAACCACTTCAATCCAGCCCAGACTGCCCTTGGCGAAATTCATGGAAGCTATCAGCTCTCAGCAAAAAACCCAGCGTCCTTGGTCCAACACCATCGTTGGCCGTTAGTCGTTGGTCACGTCTGGCAAAGATCCACGGTGAATCCCCAGAAGTTGCGAACGACGAACGACTATCGACGCGCACTCAGACCTCGAATCTTACTCACAACTCAGCATCAATCCGCGATCGGCAGGCGCCGCGCCGCGATGGCCTGCACCTCCTTGGCGATGTTGACGGCGTAGCGCTGCGAGTAGGTGCGGGTCAGGAACGACTGCAATTCCCCGAAGTTGTCAAAGACCTTGCCGGCGCAACCCAAAATCCAGCCGCTGACCACGCGCACCGGCATGCCGAGCACGAGATACGCAGGGATGCCGCAGCGATACGCGAAGGTAAGCTCGCCCTGGGTGCCGGCGCCGCGTGCGGCAGCCGCGTCCAGTAGCAGATGACGTAGTCGCAGCGGGTCTGGATCCAATCCAGGTCCCAGATGATGATCTTGCGCATGGTGGCCTGAAAACGCGCCAGGTCGGCCGTCTTCCAGTTGCGGAATTCCAGGACCTCTTCGTCAGTGAGGTTCTTCTTCTCGTCAGCGGCGGGATCGTAGACCTCATGCCCGAGAGCGCGGAGAAACGGCGTGATTTGCTCGCGCCAGCCTTTGCCGCGATCAGGCGAGTATTCGATGGGTCCTGAGAGATAGGCGCGCATGAAAGGAAAATCCATTGTGGGCTGAGTGCAGCGCGAAATCAATCGGAATGACTGTGGATTAGTGGTGGAAAAACAGGCTTCAGGCTTCAGGCTTCAGGAACAGCAGATTCCTCACGGCTGAAGCCGTTCGGAATGACAAAGGGGAGTGGTCAGTGGCCAGCGGCAGTCAGCGGTCAGTGTTGATCGCATCGGTTCGAAGTCCCTAGCATCGCGCGAATTTCGCGGGCGAGGGCACCCGCGATTACATCCACGCGGGCCGGGGCTATTCCACGATGGCGAGGACTTCGCCGGCGGTGACGGAGGCGCCTTCGGCGACCATCACCTGCTTGACGGTACCCTTCTTGGGTGACTTGAGTTCGTTCTGCATCTTCATGGCTTCGACGACGAGCACGGCTTGGCCGGCCTCGACCTCGCTGCCGGCCGCGAGAATGACGCGCACGACTTTTCCCGGCATGGGCGCGAGCAGCTTTTGCGGGCCTTCACCCGAGGCGGCGGCGGCTTTGCGGCTGCGCAGCGAGCGCGGATCGCGGACTTCGACGGCGAAGCGGGAATTCTTGACCCAGTAATGCACGTCGGTGGCAGTGCGCTCGCGCTTCACCTCGTAGTGCGTGCCGGCGATGATGATGGAAACGACGTCGTGCTTGGGCAGGACGGCGTCGGCCCGGATGGTCTCGCCGTCCAGGTGGCAGGTCCAGCGATTGCCCTCGCGCTCGAGTTCGAGCTTATGGGGCTTGCCGTCGATGGAGATCTCGTAAACCACGTTGTCGGTTCTCGGTTCTCGGTTCTCAGTTATCGGTCGTCGGTGGCTGTTGGCCTTTGGCAGCAATGCAAATCCCCACCCCATCTCGCCAAGCCCGGGCGAGACAAGGGTGGGGCAACCGCTGGGGAAATTTCTCTTTACCCTGCCAAGTGCCAAGCGCGAGTTGATCGGCCCAATTCATATTATTTCTCAGACGTTACGCAGTGCCTCGACCCGCGCCGCTTGTTTCCATGCCGAAGTCTTCGTCGGAGCCGTGCCGTTCGCGGCGGCGCCGTTGGCAGGTTTTGGGGCGGCGCTTTCCACGGCAGCGAAGATTCCCGCGGCGAGGGCGGCGACGCGCTCGCGCTCGGCGGTGCGGTCCACGCCATCGTCGAGGCCTGGCGGCGGCGCGGGCTTGCTGAGCAGGCGATCCAGAAATCCGGTGTCGAGCTTGCCGGCGCGGAAATCCGGGTCCATCAGGATACGCTGGAAGAGCGTGATGTTGGTCTTGATGCCGGCGACCACGTATTCGTAGAGGGCGCGTTGCAGGCGGTGGATGGCCTGCTCGCGGTCGGCGCCGTAGCCGACGAGCTTGGCGAGCAGCGGATCGTATTCGATGGGCACCATCCAGCCCTCGTAAATTCCGGTATCGCGGCGGATGCCGGGTCCGGCGGGAATTTCCAGCAGCGAAATGAGCCCGGGGCTGGGAAAATAATTGTTGTCCGGATCCTCGGCGTAGATGCGGCACTCGATGGCGTGGCCGCGCAGCACGATGTCTTCCTGCCGGAAGGGCAGCGGTTGTCCGGCGGCGATGCGGATTTGCAGGTGAACGAGGTCGAGGCCAGTGACCAGTTCCGTGACGGGGTGCTCGACCTGCAGGCGCGTGTTCATCTCGAGAAAATAGAAATTGCGCTGCTGGTCAACCAGGAATTCCACGGTGCCGGCGTTGGTGTAGCCGGCGGCATGGGCGACGCGCACCGCAATCTCTCCCATGTTGCGGCGCATTTCCGGAGGCACGATGGGGGAAGGGCATTCTTCCAGCACCTTCTGGTGGCGGCGCTGCACGGAACATTCGCGCTCGCCGAGATAGACGGTGTGCCCGTGCTCGTCGGCGAGGATTTGCATTTCGATGTGGCGCGGGTTCTCGATGTACTTCTCGACGTAGACCTCGTCATCGCCGAAGGAGCGCTTGGCCTCGCTGGTGGCACCATCGAAGGCGGAGCGCAGTTCGGCGGCGGAGCGCACCAGGCGCATGCCCTTGCCGCCGCCGCCGGCCGCCGCTTTCAGCATCACAGGATAGCCGATGTTTTCGGCCACCTTGTGGGTCTCGCCGAAGTCGAGGCCGCGCGAGGAGCCGGGGACGAAGGGCACGCCGGCTTTTTCCATGGCCTGGCGGGCGCGCGTCTTGGAGCCCATGGCTTCCATGGAGGCGGCGGTCGGGCCGATGAACTTGATGCCGGCATCCGAGCAGGCCTGGGCGAAGCGCGCGTTTTCGGAGAGGAAGCCGTAACCGGGATGGATGGCTTCGGCGCCACTGCGGCGGGCGACGTCGAGGATCTTGTCGATGTTCAGGTAGGACTCGCTGGCGGTGGCGGGGCCGATGTGGTAGGCCTCGTCGGCCTTGCGCACGTGGAGGGAGGCGCGGTCGACCTCGGAGAAGACGGCGACGGAGCGGATGCCCATCTCGCGGCAGGCGCGGAGGACGCGCACGGCGATCTCGCCGCGATTGGCGATCAGGATCTTCTTGAACATAGGGGTGCCCCGGAGATTGTAATGCAAGCGCGGGAGTGATGGAGTAGGCTGCCGGTTTTCGTCTGTCGGCAGCGGCGGATGCCTACCTTCCTTTGCTTTCAGTTGCCGGCAGGCACCGGCCCTGCGGGATGTGTAGGCATTTCTTGTTCGCGGGCGAGAGCGCCCGCGTCACATCAGGCGCCCGCGCCACATCAAACGTTGGCCACGATCAGGCGCTGGAAGTTGTTGGGGATATCGTGCAGTTCGCACGAAGTAAAGCCGGCGTTGGCGATCATCTGGCTGTACTCGGCGAAGGTGTAGGCGTCGCCGGAGCGGGTTGTGACCAGCATGGTCATGGGGAACAGGGCAGCGGGCGGCGGAGTGACACGATCGTCGTCGAGAACGAACTCGACGATGGCGACGCGGCCGCGGGGCGCGAGCGAGTTCCTGATCTTGCGTAGCAGGGCTGCGTTGGTCGGTGGGTCGAAGTGGTGCAGGAAGCCGGTGACGAGGGCGAGGTCGTAGCCGGTTCCGAGGTCGATCTCAAAGACGCTGCCGGGCAGGGGACGCCAGCGATCGGCGATGCCGGCGGCTTCGGCATTCTCGCGGGCAATGAGCAAGACGCCGGGCCAGTCCACGGCAACCACAGCGGCGTGCGGGTTATGGCGCGCCACGGTGATGCCATACATGCCGTGGCCGGCGGCGATGTCGAGCACCTTGAGCTTGGAGGCGGCATCTACGCGGAGCAGTTGCGCCACCTCCTCGGCGGGGCGGGATTGCAATCTGCCCATGGAGCGGGCGAACTCCAGCCAGATGGGATTCTGGAGCGACATGGTGCCTTCGTCGCCGGCGACGGTGCGGCCCAGGCGCACGCATGTAGTGAGGTCGTCGAAGTTTTCCTTGAGGCGCTCATCGGTGAGGAATCCGATGGCGGCGCCGATATAGGCGGGCGAACGGCGGTCGAGGAAGACGGCGGAGTCCTGAGTCAGAGCGTAGTGGCCGTGATGCTTGGCGATGAATCCGAGGACGGTGAGGTAGTCGGCAAGAATACGAGCGCCGCGGACCGACGCCTGGCAGCGGAGGGCGATGGCTTCGGGGGTGGTAGCGCCTTCACCGATGGCGGTGAACAGCTCCAGCTCAATGGCGGCCTTGACGGCGGCGCTGCGCTGGTAGCCGTTGATGGTTTCAAAGAACAGCATGGGCGAGGGCTGCGCTTGAGCTGACGGCTGGGGCAGAGGATGCGTTTGAGCTGACATGCAGGGAACCTCCGCGGGCGCCGCTCCCACAGGCTGCGCCGGAGTGAGATGTGGAACATTGTAGAGCAAGATGCGAATGATGAGTTGCGAGTTGCGAATTGCGAGCAGAAATAAACGCGCTCCAGAGCGAGCGCGCTCCAACATGTCATCGAAGGGCCGGCTCATCCAAAGGCCGGCATGTTGGCCGTCAGTCTTTCTTCTCCATGACGATGCCGCCGGGGCCCTGCTGTTTTTCGGCTTTAGCGGCCTTGGTAGCCATGGTCTTCTTGACCCATTCGTCAGCCTTCTTCAGGTCCTCCTCGCGGGCCTTGGGATCGCCACACTCGATGTCGGCCTGTTCGCGCCACATCAGATTCAAGTAAGCCATGGCGTCGTCGTAGTCGGGCCGAAGAGAAATGGCCTTCTCCAGCATGGTCATGCCGTCCTTGACGACTTCCTGGCTCTTGCCCTTGAGCTCTTCGCAGGCCTTCTTGTCGGAGATGGCCTGGTCGGGCTTGAGGCCGAGCTTGGCCTTCAGCTCCATGCGTGGCTGGTAAGTTTGGGTCCAGTCAATCACGGCGACGGAGTAATAGGCCTCGGGATCGTTGGGATCGACGGTGATGACCTTTCGGTAGTACTCCTGGGCCTTGTCGAACTTCTTCATCTGCAGGTAGAGATAGGCGATGCCCTTGATGGCGTTAAGATCGTTGGCCTTCATCTTGAGCACGTCCTGGTACTCGTTGATCGCCTGCTCCGCCATGCGGTTATTGTCTGGCGTGTCGGCGCCCGGGATGTATTGCTGGGCATAGGCAGTGGCAAGATAAAGGCGGGCATTAATCAGCGACGGATCGAGGGCAACCGCGTTCTTGAACTTCTCGATTGCCTCTTCGTATTTTGCGTTCTTATATGCCTGTACGCCCTTGTTGAGCTGGTCGCGCGCGCGCAGCTTGTTGCAGCCGGCGAGCGTAAACAGAGCCAGGACTATGGCGGCGAACGCCAGTACTCGTGCGCCTCGGTTCATCAGTGGTCTCTCCATAAAGCGATGGTCGAAGGTCGATGGCCAAAGACCGCCGCGGCTAAAGCCGTCTTTGTCATTGCAAGCTCGGACGGCACGGTTCCCTCGCTTAGCTCGGGACGGGTTCCGCCGTGCCCTTCCGGGAAGAACTAGTTGCCGGCCTCGATCTTGGCGGTGATCAAGCCAACCTTGTCCACGCCGGCCGAGTGCGAGATGTCGATCACCTGGGCGACGTCGGCAAAGGCGAGGTCGGTGTCGGCCTTGACGAACATCACCTTCTCGGCGCGGGTCTTGTAGATTTCTTCCAGCCGTCCCTGGAGCTTGTCCCAGGTAACGTCTTCCTGGTTGATCTTAAGCGCGGGCTGTCCCCCGGTCTTGATGACCTGCACCACCACGGTGCGGTCGGTGGACGGCGGCTGCGCCTTCTGGTCCTTGGGCGGCTGCGGGACAAGCGCGTCCAGCCCCTTGGGCGTCAGCGGGGTGATGACCATGAAAATGATCAGCAGCACCAGCAGGACGTCGATCAGCGGGGTGACGTTCATGTCTGCCGAGGGACCGCTTCCCGGTCCTCCAACTGCCATTGACATAAAGAAATCCTCTCTAAAATCGAAGAACAGTCTCAGTTTCGAGTTTCAGTTTCAGTTGACCCGAACTGCGAAAAGGGCAGACTGAAACGGCGCCTACAACCCGGCGCAATAAATTCCTATTGGCCGCCGGTGGGAGCGGCTGCGGCCGGCGCGCTCGGCGGCGGAGCGGGAGCGCCCATCTTGCGCTGCTCGGTGAGCAGACCCAACTGGTCCACCCCGGCGGCGCGGACGTTGTCCACAACTTCCACCACATTGCCATACTTGGTGCGCGCATCGGCCTTGATAAAGACACGCTTGTCGACACGGCTGACCAGCTTGTCCTTGATCTTGTTGGTAAGCTGGTCGGGCGAGATCTGGTCGCTACCAAAGAAGACCTTGCCGTCGCGGGTGACGGCGACCAGGAGTGCGTCTTCCTTGTCAGCATCCGGCATCTGCACCGGGTTGTTGGTCTTAGCCAGATCAACGCTGACACCGTGCTGCAACATGGGCGTAATCACCATGAAAATGATCAGCAGCACCAGCATCACGTCCACCATGGGGGTGACATTGATGGTGGAGTTGACCGCCATTGCTTTTTTTGCGATTGCCATAACGTGAGTCTCCTGCGCGATCTCCCGAAGCGAAGGTCGTTTGTCCCTCCCCCCTGTCGCCCGCCCTCCGCCAAAAGCAGGCGGATGGGTGGAGCAACCGCGAGGAGGGACAAGCAACTATGCTCGCATCGAACCACGTACTTCGTTAAAGCCCTGCGCCACCCCGGTTAGCGGCGGGCGGCGTTGCGGCGCTTCAGGAAATAGTCCACCAGCTCGCTGGAGGAGTTATCCATCTCCACGTCAAACGCCTCCACGCGGCCGGACAGGTAGTTGTACATCATCACCGCGGGGATGGCGACAAACAGCCCGATGGCGGTCGTGACCAGCGCTTCCGAAATACCGCCGGCGACAGCGCCCAGACCGGTCGCCTTCTGCGACTGGATGCCCTTAAAGGCGTTGATGATGCCGACCACGGTGCCGAACAGGCCGACGAAGGGTGAGGTGGCGCCGATGGTGGCCAGCCCGCCCAGACCGCGCTTGAGTTCGGCGTGAACGATCGCTTCGGCACGCTCCAGGGCACGCTTGCTGGCTTCAATCTGCTCGCCGGGAATCTCGGTGGATTCTCCGTGCGCCTTGAATTCCTGCAGGCCAGCAGTGACCACCTTGGCCAGGTGGCTCTTTTTGTTACGCTCGGCGACGCGGATGGCTTCGTCAATCTTGCCTTCGCGCAGGGCGCCGGCAACCGCGGGAGCGAATGCGCGCGACTGCTTGCGGGCGGCGCTGAACGCCATCCAGCGGTCGATCATCACGCCGATGGACCAGCCGGACATGATGAACAGGATAATGACCACGATTTTCGCCAGCAGTCCCATCTGCTTCCACAGCGAGATGGGGTCCCAGGAAATCTCGCCCTCCTGGAAGATGGCCAGCGCGATGGTGGGCACGTGTGTGTAAAAGAGAGTTGCCAGTGCTACGAGCATGAGTTGCTTATTCCTCCTCAGAACTGCTGATCAGGCGCGATTGCGAACCAACCCGGGGAGTGGGGGTAGGACGCTCAGCGTCCCGCTGCCTCCAAGCTACGCCGTCGCCTGCCGGCGAAGCTGGGGGCGGCCACGATCCCCGCGCAAGTGGGCCGGCCAAGGTGGCGCGGCCCCGATCTCGTTGCTCGGCGCAGAGAGAAAACCGGATCAACCGGCTAGGGTGAAATTCACCGTGATCTGCGTCTCCACCTCAACCGGCTCGCCATTCAAGAAGTAGGGCTTGTAGCGCCACTGCTTGACGGCATCCACCGCCGCCGTAGTCAGCATGGGGTGGCCGCTAACGACATGCAAGCCCTGGATGGTGCCGTCCTTGGCGATGACGGCCTGCAGCACCACCGAACCCTGGATTCTGGCCTGTCGCGCCAGCGGCGGATAAGCCGGCTTAACCTGGTGGATGAGCAAACCTTGCGACACCCCCTGCGACACTCGCACCCGCACCGGTGTCGCCGCCTTGGGCACCGCCACCGGGGTGGAGCCGATGATGCCGCCAATCACGCCACCCATCGACCCACCCGGGACACCGCCCGGGACGCCGCCCACAACGCCACCGATGCCGGAAACCGGAGGCGGGGCTTCCTCTTCCTTGATCATCTGCACTTTCTCAGGGATCTTGGTCGGGGTGCGCAACTGGCCATTGGCGATTTCACTGACCACCTGCTTGACGACCTTGACCGCCATCGCAGCCGGCGGAGGCGGAGGTGGAGGCGGAGGAGGCGCTACCAGAAACGTCATCAATTGCTGCTTGGGCAGCGCTTCGGTATAGATCAGAGGAATCAGGACCAGGATTCCCAGCAGAAGAGCTTGCAGCACGAACGACAGGAGTGTAGTCGCCCCCCGCTTGCTCTTCAGCCTCCGTCCCGATTCGATAAGGCTGTCTTCAAACATGGCCTATTCTCCGGTATTTTCTGCTTGCGTAAGTTTAGACACCGGACCCCCGAGTTTTGCTCCCACTTCTTCTGGACCAGAACTGCCATGCAGTCGATGGTCGATGGCCGAAAAGCTTAGGCGGCTAAAGCCGCACAGAAATTCAATACTAACTGCGGACCTTTTCGCGGCGTTGCTGCGCCGGGACAGGCACCGGCGCCGCCAATCCGCGCGCCCTTCGCAAACGCCAATCCTGGTACGCCACCAACATGGGGGACGCGATGAAAATCGAGGAATACGTCCCGATGATGATGCCAATGACCAGGGCCAAGCTAAAACCATGGAGCACTTCGCCGCCGAACAGGTAGAGCGAGAGCACCGTCAGAAAAGTTAAACCGGAGGTCAGCACCGTCCGGCTCAGCGTCTGGTTGATGCTGCGGTCTACGATCTCGGCCAGCGATTCGCGGCGGAGCAGTTTAACATTCTCCCGGATTCGGTCAAATACCACGATGGTATCGTTCATCGAATATCCCACCAGGGTAAGGATGGCGGCGATGACGGTGAGGGAGATTTCCTTGCCCAACAAGGAGAAGGCGCCGACCGTGATCAGCGTGTCGTGGAAGCAGGCGACCACGGCGGCGACGCCGTAAATCAGCTCGAAGCGAAACCACAGGTAAACCAGCATGCCCGCCAGCGAGTACAGGATCGCCAGCTTGGCCTGGGTCTGGAGCTGCTTTCCGACCTGCGGACCGA
Source organism: Terriglobia bacterium (assembly GCA_020073185.1). Lineage (NCBI taxonomy): Bacteria > Pseudomonadati > Acidobacteriota > Terriglobia > Terriglobia bacterium. The sequence continues at coordinate 70,075 of JAIQFT010000016.1, read as the reverse complement.
CGATTTCGACGTTGCGCACGCCGAAGTCGGAGGTAAAGAAGCCTTCGTTCAGGGACTGGACGACGGGCGCGGGAATGCCGGCGCGGCTGAGATCGTCAAGGGAAGCGATGGCGCCGCCGCGATCCTTGTTGCGGACTTGCAGGATCTGCTGGGCCAGTGCCGCGTAGCGCTGGGCGGCGTCGGTGCCCAGGTGCAGCGGGTCCTTCGACATCAAATAGTCCTGGATACTCTGGCTGCCGGCGTTGTTCAGGTCCTGCTTGCCGGCGGGCGGATTGGGCGGTTGCAGGGCGTTGATGATCTGGTTCTTGCCCTGGTCGAGCGCCGCTTCGCTGGTCTCCTTGATGTCGAGGGCGATCAGAACCTCGTTGGTGGCAAGCTCGCCGATGCGCTGGATGCGGGCATTTTTCAAGCCGGTGCGGTCCAGTTCGGCGCGGATCTGGTTATTGTCCGGCGGGTGGGTGAATTTCACGTACACCAAGGTGCCGCCGCGGAAGTCCACGCCCAGCGGGACGCCGTGCCAGAAGGTCATGCTGAGCACGCCGGCCACGCTGAAGATCAAAGAAAAAGCGAGGAAGTACCACTTGTACTTCAGGAAATGTATGTTCGGGTTGCGAAAGAACTCCATTGTTTCCCTTGTCGGCGGTCGACGGTCCACGGTCGACGGCCCAATCTGCAAAATTCAAGTTTCATTCGGGCCGCGATCGAGGCCGTCAGCCGTCGACCGCAGACCGTCGACTAAATGCTCAGCACCTCGCCGCGCTTCAGGTTGTTGAGATGCGCGTCGAAGATCACCCGCGACACGAACACGGCAGTGAATAGGTTGGCCAGCAGGCCGAAGGTCAGCGTCACCGCGAATCCCTTCACCGGCCCGGTGCCGAAGATAAACAGGATGAACGCCGAGACAATGGTCGTGACGTGAGTGTCCACGATGGTGATCCAGGCGCGGCCGAAGCCCTGTTCCACCGCCGAAGGCGCGGTCTTGCCGTTGCGCAGCTCCTCGCGGATGCGTTCGAAAATCAGCACGTTGGAATCCACGCCCATGCCGACCGTCAGAATCACGCCGGCGATGCCGGGCAGGGTAAGCGTGGCCCCGCTAAAGCCGAGGAATCCGAGCAGGATGAGCAAATTGAACTTCGAGATAACGGATGCCAGCGGGCAGCGCGCCGGAACGCAGCACCATGGCCAGGTCCTTGGCCTGCTCCTCGGTGAAGGCGCCGGTGATGCGGCCTTCATCGTGAATCTGTTCCTGAATGGTGGCTACTTCCTGGACCTTGTTATCCAGCACGACGGCCAATTGCTCCCCGACGTGGCTGCCGGTGAAGCTGGCGAAACGGCGTCCGCCTTCGCCGGTCAGCAGGAAACGGACGGCGGGACGGTTGTTCTCGTCGCGGGTGGGCTCCGCGCTGCGCAAATCGCGCCCGGTAACGGCCGAGGCGCGCGTAATGATGTACCAGGCCGACTGCGTCGGATCACTGCTGCGGGCGCCGATGGAGCGGCCCTGCATCAGCACCGAGTCGGGAGGCAGGATGCCGTTCTTGGAGGCCAGCGCGTCCTGCTCGCTGGGGAAGGGTCCGGCCAGCGACTGGCGGATTTCCAGCATGGCGGTGGACTGCATGATCTGCTTGACGCGCGCGGGATCGTCGACACCCGGCAGCTGCACCAGGATCTGGTACTGGCCGAGTCCGTGCTCCTCGATCACCGGCTCGCTGACGCCGAGCTGGTCAATGCGGTTGCGGATGGTCTCGATCGCCTGCGCGACGGAACGATTCTTCAGCTCGGTGAGCGATTGCGCCTTCATGGCCAGCGTCCAGGAATTTTCCGCGCCGGAAGAGAGATCGTATTCCGGTAACTGGTTGCTGACAATGTCACGCAGGTCGGCGGCCGACTCCGGCGGCACGCCCTTGATGGCGATGCGGTCGGGAGCGTTCTGCGGGTCCGGCTTGGTGAGGTCGGAGTAAGCGATGCCCTTTTTCTTCAGGCTATCCTTCAGCCGCTCGATGGCGCGGTCGCTATCGGCGTTGACCGCGTCGTTGACCATCACCTGCAGGATGAGGTGGGTTCCGCCCTTCAGATCGAGTCCGAGGTGAATGCGCTCCAGAACGGCGGTCTTCAGGGCGGGGCCACTGAACCCGCCCGGTAGCCCGACAATGCCGAAGAGAAAGACCAGCAGCACGGCAACGATGAAGATGGATTTCCAGAGTAGAGTCTTATTCATGTCAGTCGATGGTCGGCCCTCGATGGTCGATGGCCAAAAAACCTCGGCGGCTAACGCCGCGTACATTCGGCAGGGGCTGAAGCCCCGATTCCTTCTAGCTCAGTCCGGCACGACTGAAGTCGCGCCCTGATACGTTAACCACTGGTCTTCGTCTCTTCGCCCGAGGTGACGGAAACGATCGAGCTGCGGCTGACTTCCAGGCGCAAATTGTCGGGCGGGACGCGCAAGTGGATGGAATCATCGCGCAAAGCGATCACCGTGCCGCGCAGTCCGCCGCTGGTCACCACGCGGTCCCCCGTCTTCAGCTCGCTTAACATCTGCTGCCACTTCTTTTGTCGTCTCTGCTGAGGAAGAATCAGCAGGAAGTAAAAGATGACAAAGATCAGGACCAGGGGAGCAAACGTCACCAGGGAGCTTCCGCGGCCGCCTGAAGAGCCCTGGGCCAGGGCCATTACCATTACTTGCGATGTCAAATCGTGCAAATCTCCTCCTGCGCATTCTTATGCGCCGGATATCTGGGGCAGCGTTCCAGCCACCACCCATTGCGCGCCTCGCGATTTCGCTCAGGGCAAGCTCCAGCGGCGCGCTGTCGCGGCTCCGCCCTACAGGTCGGCACCCGCGCGGCCGAACGATCATCAAAAACCGACGGATCCCGGGAACCCCAGCCGCTTATTCTCGCGATGGGGCGATAGTCGGATCTTCCCTTTGGGTACGAGCAGGGGAGTTCAAAGTCTGCGGCCGGAGAGCAGAAAGAGAACTACTGAATTCCCCAAGTTCTATAGAATGCCGCACCCGTTTCATGGTGTCAAGGTAGTAGGCCAGATTATGGATGGAGTTCAGCACCTGTCCGAGCACCTCATGGGTGGAAAACAGGTGGCGCAAGTAGGCGCGCGAGTAGCGGGCACAGACGCGGCAGGAGCAATTGGGGTCGAGCGGACCCGGATCGGCGGCGTAGCGGGCGCCCTTGATGTTGATCTTGCCCTCGGAAGTGAACAGCAAGCCGTGGCGGGCGGCGCGCGTGGGATGCACGCAGTCCATCATGTCCACGCCGAGCGCGGCGTATTCGACGATCTCTTCCGGCGTGCCCACGCCCATGAGGTAGCGAGGCTTGTCCGTGGGCAGATGCTCCAGCGTGGATTCCACGATCTCGCGGGTGAGCGCACGCGGCTCGCCGACGCTGAGGCCGCCGATGGCGTAGCCGGGAAAATCCATATCCACCAGGCGCAGGGCACACTCGCGGCGCAGGTCGGGGTGCATCCCGCCTTGGACGATGGCAAAGAGGGCAGGGGCTCCAGGCTCCAGGCTCCAGGCTTCAGGTTCTCCGCTTGGTTCGCCTGAAGCCTGGAGCCTGCAGCCTGCAGCCTTTTTGCAGCGCTCGGCCCACCTGAGGGTCAACTCCATGGACTGTCGCGCGTGTTGGTGATCGGTGGGGTATTCCGTGCACTCGTCGAAGGCCATGATGATGTCAGCGCCGAGGGCAATCTGCGAGGCCGTTGCCGATTCCGGGGTGAAGAAATGCAGCGAACCGTCGAGGTGCGAGCGAAATTCGACGCCCTCGTCGGATAGCTTGCGCATCTCGCTCAGGCTCCAGACCTGGAATCCGCCGGAGTCGGTGAGTAGGGCGCGCTCCCAGCTCATGAAACGGTGCAGGCCGCCGAGAGAGCGAATCTGCTCTGCCCCGGGCCGCAGATAGAGGTGGTAGTTGTTGCCGAGAATGATCTGTGCGCCTAGTTCTTCGAGCACGTCCTGCGGGACCGCTTTCACCGTCGCCTGCGTGCCGACGGGCATGAAAACCGGAGTCTCGACCGGGCCGTGCGCGGTGGACATGCGCGCGCGGCGGGCAGCCCCGGACCGGGCCAGGATGTCGAAGCAGAAGGGCATGGAAGGGTTGATTGTAATTGACGGGTGTGGGCGGTAGTGAGATCAGACCAGTAATCGGGTGGAGCAGGGCTTCAGACCTGCATGGAAGGACCAAAGGCAACGAGAGCTTTAGTGTGTGCGTGAGCCCGACGACTATGCACCCTTGCTCTTCACCCGCGACATGAATTTGGCGACGCCGACGAAGGCGCGGTTCACGGTGCCGCTGCCGATTTCGTTGTCCTCGTCCCAGGCGCGGACACGCATGGTGTAGAAGCGACCGTCGAAGGATTCCATGACCGCCTCGGCCTTCACCTTGATGCCGATGCCGGTGGCGGCCTTGTGCGAGACGTTGATGTGCGTGCCGACGGTGATCTCGTCACCCTCGGCGTAGGGCTGCAGCGCGTGAAAGCACGCCTCCTCCATGAGGCGGATCATTCGTGGCGTGGAAAGCACTGGCGGAAGCTCGGGGTGAACGCCGGTGAGCGTGTCTTTCAGCTCGACCGTCATTTCAAGTTCGGCGCGGGCGCCGACAGGGACAGGTTTGGACATAAGTTCCTCGTTATTATTCATTATTCCTTCGACTACAGAGATGAAAGGTGGCCGCGTACGTCGCAGGGAATGTAGGCGTGAGTCAGGAGCCGGTAGTCAGGAGTCAGTTGACAGGACGATTTTGATATTGTGTACAGCTTGGAGCCGCTGACCCATTTTCTGACCGGTGCCTGCATCTCGCGCGCCGCCGGGCTGAACCGCAAGACGCTGCTGGCGACCACCACGTGCGTGTTGGCGGCGGAAGCGGCCGACCTCGACGTTGTCTGGTCCTTCAAGAGCCGAATTGATGGCTTCGCGCATCACCGGGGGATCACGCACGCATTCGTCGGAGCGCCGTTTGTCGCTGCCTTCGTCATCGGCTTTGTCTACCTGCTGTGGCTGGTGAAACGGAGGAGAGGACCGGAGCCCGCGGGCGCGGCCACGGGTCCAGTGCTGCCGAAAACGCCGCGCTGGGGCCTGCTGTACGGGTTCGCGCTGATTGCCGCGTTGAGCCATATCCTGCTGGATTTCACCAACAACTACGGGGTGCGGCCGTTCGAGCCGTTCTCCTACAGGTGGTATTCGTGGGACATCGTGTTCATCTTCGAGCCGCTGCTGTACGCGTTCTTTCTGGCGGGACTGGCGTTGCCAGCGTTGTTCGCGCTGATTAATGAGGAGATCGGGGTGCGGCGGCGTCCCCGGGGACAGGGCGGAGCCATTACCGCGCTAGTGCTGATGGTCGCGCTCTGGGGCGTGCGGGACTATCAGCATCGGCGCGCGGTGGCGGCGTTGGACGCGCGGCTGTATCACGAGGCCGCGCCGCTGCGGGTGTCGGCGTTTCCCTATTACCTGAATCCGTTCAAGTGGTACGGGGTGGTGGAGACGGAGAACTTCTACGAGCGCGTGATCGTGGATTCCCTTGTGCCGGAGGTGGATCCGGGGGCACGCAGCGAAACCCGCTACAAGCGGGAGGAGACGCCGGTGCTCGAGGCTGCCAAGAACACGCGGCTGGGACGGGTGTACCTGGACTGGGCACAGTATCCCGTGGTGGAAGTCGAGCCCACGGAAGCGGGGCAGAAGGGATACGTGGTGCGCTTCTACGACCTGCGCTTCGAATATCCCGACCTGGTTCGCCGGCGCAACCACACGCTGGGGGCGCGCGTCCTGCTGGACCCGAACATGCACGAGGTGGCGGAGTGGTTCGGGTCGCAGCCGCAGCAACCGGATTAGCTGGGACCGCGGCGGGTTCCGCTTGACGATTCAACGCCCGCAGCATGAGAATCATCGCCTGACATCGGGGAGGAATTCATGCTGGCTTACCTGTTTGTGGTTCTCGCCATTGCGACCCGTTTTCTGCTTCTGCTGCGTCCTGAAATGTGGCTGAACTTCACGCCGGTGGGCGCCTCGCTGTTGTTTTTCGGGGCGCGCGGTCCGCGGAAGCAGGCGTGGATTCCAGTGCTGCTGCTGGCGGGCAGCGATGTCGTGCTGACCAAGTTTGTCTATGGGTATCCCTACACGGTCGATCATCTTGCCACCATCGCCTGGTACGCGGCAGTGGTCGGGTTGGGAACGCTGCTGGGTAGGAATGCCGGCCCGGCGCGGATCGCGGGCGCGGCCCTGGCGACGGCGGTGTCGTTTTTCGCCATCAGCAACTTCGCGGTGTGGCTGGTGTGGAACATGTACCCACACAACCTCAGCGGTCTGGCGGCGTGCTATGCCGCCGCACTGCCGTTTTTCCGCAACGAGGTGGTGTCGGATCTATTGTTCAGCGCGGTAGTGTTCAGCGTGCCGGCGATCATCGAGTTGGTGAAGCCGGCTACGGCAAAAGTGTAGCCACGATCGCCGCGGATTTTCACGGATGAAGAAATGAAAAGGGCACGGAGCGGCTTCCGTGCCTTTGTTCTTGTCTTTCGTTTTGGGCAGGCTGTTTCCTCGATTCGCTACTTGAATTCGACCTCGATGAAGTGGGCTTGCTGCTTGCCCATGTTCATCATTTCGTGGGTGGAACCGGCGCCGATCCATTTCACCGCGCCGGCTTTCTGATGCAGCATGGTCGCCGGCTTGCCTTGCGGCATGTTGTGCAGGTCGAGGTCGCTGATGGCCACCACCAGGAAAGGAAACTTGTGGGTGTGCTTGTGCAGCATGCCGCCGGGGCCAATCTGCACTTCCTGTACGCGCACCTCGCGGTTGTCCACGACGACGTCGCTCATGCCGCCGTGGCCGACGTCGAGGCCGCGCTCGGTGGCGGGCACGTTCGCCTGGGGTGACTTCTTGTGCAGAATTTCAATGGTGATGTTGCGAAACGGCTTGTCGCCGGTGTCGGTGAGGCGGTGAGTCATGGGTGCGGAGACGAAGCGCACTTCGCCCAGTCCGGCGCGTCCGGTGGTGACGGGCTTGCCTTCGACCGCGTTCTGAATCTCGGAGGGCGAGAGGATGACGGCAACGTAGTCGTTGTCGTGGCGGTGCATGAGCGTGGATTCGTGGGGCGCGACGGTGACATCGAAGACGCGCGTGTACTGGTTCTCCAGAATGAGGTGGTGGTGAGGTTCCCTGGTGACGGGGACGGCGGCGGTGCTTTGAGCGACGCAGAGGGAAGACGCAAACAGGAGAAGCAGGAACGGTGTGGGCTTCATCGCTTTTGATTTTAGCTGAGTTCACGTTTTCGGTAGTTGGTCGCTGGTGGCTGGGCGGAACCGACCAGGAACTACTAGAGCCCGGCGCTTCCACCGTTGCCACAGAGTTCCCGGTGCTGGTGGAGGATGAAGCTGTCGGTCATGCCGGCAATGTAATCGCAAACAATGCGGTGCACGGGCTCGCGGGTGGTCTGCTCGCGATAGCTCGTGGGCAGCGACTCGGGATGCGCCGTCCAGTAGGAGAACAATTCGGTCACGACGCGCTCGGCGCCGGACTTTTCCGGTCGCAGTGCGTCGCTGTAATAGAGCTTTTCGTGGAGAAATGACTTCGACTGAAGGCGCTCGGTTTCGACTTCAGCGCTGAAGCCGGCCAAGCGCGTGGGGCAGGCGCGAACGTCGGCGAGCGACTTCACGCCGGCTTCGTCGATGCGGCGGCATGCCGCCGAGATCAGGTCGGAAACCATGCGGTCGAGCACGGCCTTGAGCGCTTCGTTGAATTTCAGTTTCTCGCGGACTGCCGGATAGCGCGCCTCCGCCTGTTCGTAAAAGCGATTGAAGACGGGCAGGCCGGCGCGGATATCCTCGAGTTTGAGGATGTGGGCCTCGTAGCCGTCGTCGAGGTCGGCGGTGTTGTAGGCGATCTCGTCGGTGAGGTCAATGAGCTGCGCCTCCAGCGGCGGACGCTGGTCGAGCAGGTACTCGGCAAGCTCGGGAAACTCCTGCGGGCTGCAATCGCGGGAGTGCTTGATGATGCCTTCGCGGACTTCAAACGTGAGGTTGAGCCCGCGGAAGGCGGCGTAGCGCTGCTCGAAGTCCTCGACGATGCGCAGCGCGTGCAGGTTGTGGTCGAAAAAGGAGCCGTGGGCCCGCATGGCGGCGTCGAGCGCCTTTTCGCCGGCGTGGCCGAAGGGCGGATGGCCGATGTCGTGAACCAGCGCAAGCGCCTCGACCAGGTCCACCTCCAGCCCGAGTTGTGCGGCGATGGTGCGCGAAATCTGCGCCACCTCGATGGTGTGGGTCAAGCGGTTGCGGAAGTGGTCAGAGTAGCGGCGGGTGAAGACCTGGGTTTTGTCCTCGAGGCGGCGGAAGGCGCGCGCGTGGACAACGCGGTCGCGGTCGCGCTGGTAGTCGGTGCGGTAGGGGTGCGAAGCCTCGGGATGACGCCGCCCGCGGCTCTGTTCAACGCGCGCGGCGTAGGGAGCGAGCATGAAGACAGTTTCTAGTTTCTGGTTGCTAGTTTCAAGTTGTTTCGAGTTGCGAGTTGCGAGAAAGCGGTCGATGGTCGATGCAAAAGCAGGTCGGAACATTTTCAATCTGCGTTGATCACTGTTGATCTGTGGCAAAAGAAAGTCCGGCCATCTCCGGCCGGACCAACTGAAACTCGAAACTGAAACTGAAACTCGAAACTAGGGTTTCACCGCTTCCGCCTTGCGTTCGTTCTGCTTGGCCAGGCGGACGCGGGCAGAGTCGAGCTTCTTCTGCACCCTGGCGACCTCGGTGTTGTCCACGTCGGTGGGCACGCTCTTGGCCCACTCGGCCAGCGCGCGCTCCCAGTAGGCGGCTGCGAGCTTCAGGCGCTCGGTCTTCTGCAGCAAGTCGCCCATGTGGTCGAGCACGGTGGGATCGTTCTGGATGCGATCAATGGCCTTTCGGAGGCTCTCTTCCGCCAGTTCGTAGTTGCCCAGTTTGAAGTAGGCCCAGCCGAGCGAATCGAGATAGGCGCCGTTCTGCGGATCGAGCTGGATGGCTTTCTTCACGTACCCGAGCGCTTCTTCCAGGCGCACGCCGCGGTCGGCGAGCATGTAGCCGAGATAGTTGAGGGTGACCGCGCTGTTGGGATCGTTGGCCAGCACCTTCTTGAACATCTCCTCGGCCTTGTCGTACTTCTTCTGCCGCTCATAGATGGATCCGGCAACGAAGATGATGTAGTCCTTCTCCTCCGGCTTGCTGGAGAGCTGGTCGGCCTTGGCCAGGGCCTCCTCGGCTTCCGGCCAGCGCTTCAGGCGGCTGTAGACCTGCGACAGGGAGATGTAGACCTCGCGGTCGTCGGGCGTGCCCTTGAGCATGCCTTTGATGAGGCTGAGGCCCTGGTCCACCTGGCCGGTGTCGGCCAACTGGCCCGCGAGCACCATCTTCAAATTGCGGTCCTTGGGAAGCTTGGCGACCGCGTCCTGCGCGATGGCGGTGGCTTCCTTCCACTGCTTGGCTTCGCGGTAGGTGTCAATCAACTGCTGATAACCGCGGGTGACGTTGTCGTCGCCGAGGACGAGCATTTTTTTGAAAGTATCAATGGCGAGCTGCGTCTTCCCGGTGTCGCGATAGATGGTGCCCAGACGCTCCAGGAACACGGCGCGATTGTTGCGCTCGCCGGGGGTGAAGGTGCCGTCGGGCTTCTCGTTCTTCTGCAACAGGCGGTTGAGCACCTGGATGGCGTCGTCAAACTTGCCTTGCGCCTGGTAAATGACGGCCATGTTGTAGGGGACTTCCTGCGAGTCCTGCACCTCGGCATCGGCCTTCTTGAGGGTGGCGAGGGCATCGTCGAAGCGGCCGCTGCGGCGGTAGATTTCGGCGATGCGCATCAGGCTCTGAACGTCGTGCGGGTCGGCTTCGACGATGGTCTTGTACTGCTCCAGCGCGGCGTCGTTCTGATTGTCGCTCATCAAGTTCTGCGCCAGGCCGCGCACCGCATCGAGGTTGTCGTGATCCAGATCGGCGGCTTTCTTGTACGCCGCGATGGCGTTCTTGTAGTCCTTCTGCTGCTCGTAGGTGTAACCGAGCGCGGAGTAGAGCTTGCCGGTGCGCTGCGACTCGGGAACCTTCTTCAGTACCTCGGCGGCGCGGGCCGAGTCGCCCTCCTCGTTGTAGAGATAGGCGAGGGTGGTGAGCGCCTCTTCGGAGCCGGGCTCCAGGCTGACCGCGGTTTTGAATTCGCTCTCCGCCTTGAGCAGTTCGTTGTCGAGCCGGTAGAGCCGGCCCAGCAGGACATGGTTCTCCAGGTTCTTGGGCTCGAGGCGGACAATGGCTTCGTACTGCTCGATGGCCCGCTTCAGGATTTCCTGCGACTGCGTGCCCGCCTGCAGGTCGCCGAGCGAGCGCAGGTAGATGCGGCCGAGCAGCTTGCGGGCCTCAAGATTGTTGGGATCGCGCTTGATGATGTCCTGCGCCTCCAGTACCGCGTCGCGGATGCGGCCCGTCTTGGCAAAAAGCTCCGCCAGGCCGGCGTTCAGGAATTCGGAGGCGGGATCGTTCTCGATGGCAAGCCGGTATTCGTCGATTGCCTTGTTGGCGTACTCGGGACGGCCATAGATCGCAACCAACTCTTCGTACATGTGGGCCAGGGCGTAGTGGTAATACGAGGCGGCGTGGTCGATTTTCCTGGCCTGCTTGGAGGTGTTCGGGGCGGCAGCGGCTGGGGCTTGCGATGCGGGTGCGGGATTGACGGCCGGAGCCGTTTGCGCTGCACCACCCAGGGAGGCAAGCAGAAGTACAACTAAGGCGGGCTTACCGGTGATCATTGACGTCCTTAATCGAGACAGAAATACCACTCCACGGGTTGGATGCTAATCCCTTCCGGCGGGTGTCACTCTAATTTTACGCGAAATTCAAGAGGGAGTTGCGTTGGCGTAGGGAGAAAGACGCGTTACCAAAGTTCCGCAATGGCGCACACCGCGCCGGTTGTCAAGCCACGTATCATTATCATCATCCATCCTTGCCATCCTTGCCGCGCCTCAGTGACGGAAATGCCGGATGCCGGTCGTCACCATCGCAAGACCGAGCTTGTTAGCAGTGTCGATCACTTCCTGATCGCGCACCGAGCCGCCGGGCTGGATGATGGCGGTGGCGCCGGCTTTGGCGATTTCTTCTACGCCGTCGGGGAAGGGAAAGAACGCGTCCGAAGCGGCGACTGAACCATTGGTTCCCAGCAGCGATTTCATGGCGCCGATCTTGGCGGAGTCGACGCGGCTCATCTGGCCGGCGCCGACGCCGACGCTGCGACCGTCCTTGGCATAAAGAATCGCGTTCGACTTGACGTGCTTGCCGATCTTCCAGGCGAACAGCAGGTCACGCATTTCCCGCTCGGTGGGCGGGCGCTGGCTGACCACTTTCACCGAGGCAGGATCGAGCCTGTGCAGGTCGTTGTCCTGAACCAGCACGCCACCGGAGATGGCTTTCATGACGTACTTCATGGGCGCGGGCGTGACTTCCAGCAGGCGTAGATCCTTGCGCTTGCCGAAGCGGGCGCGCGCGGCGTCGTCGAAGGCGGGAGCGATGATGCACTCGATGAATAGGGCCACGCCGTTATGCCGCAGGCCGGCGATGGCTTCGGCGATGGCGCCGTCCACCGGGCGGTTGAGCGCGATGACGCCACCGAAAGCGGATACGGGATCGCACTCGAAGGCGCGCCGGAAGGCTTCGATGGAATCCTTGCCCACGGCGCTGCCGCAGGGGTTGGTGTGCTTGATGATGGCGCAGAAGGGCTCGTCGAACTCGGCGGCTAGGTCCCAGGCGGCCTGGAGATCAACGATGTTGTTGTAGGAGAGTTCCTTGCCTTGGAGCTGCTTGCCATTGGCGACGCCGGCGCTGGTGCCGTCGGAATACATGGCCGCCTTCTGGTGCGGGTTCTCGCCGTAGCGCAGGTTCATCACCTTGTTGTAGCGAAGGCGCAAGGTGGCCGCAAAACCATCCTGGGTCTGGAGTTCGAAGTCGCCGTTGGCGTGCACGCGCTCCAGTGTGGAGGCAATGGCGGAATCGTACGAGGCGGTGAGGGCGAAGGCCTTCTGCGCCAGCTTCCACTTGGTGGCGCCGGAGAGTTCGCCGCCACAGGAGCGCATTTCGTCCACGATGGCGGGATAGTCGACGGGCGAGGTCACGACCGCGACGTCGTGAAAATTCTTTGCCGCCGAGCGGATCATGGAAGGCCCGCCGATATCGATGTTCTCGATCAGTTCGTCCAGGCGCACGCCCGGCTTGGCGGCGGTCTTCTCGAAGGCGTAGAGGTTCACCACCACCATGTCGATGGGCTGGATGCCGTGCTCGGCGACGGTGGAGCGGTGCTCGGGATTGGAGCGCAGGTGCAGGATGCCGCCGTGCACCCGCGGATGCAGCGTCTTGACCCGGCCGTCGAGCATCTCGGGGAAGCCGGTGAGCTCGGAGATGTCCTTGACCTTGATGCCGCTGTCGCGCAGCAGGCGCGCAGTGCCGCCGGTGGAGATGAGTTCGACGCCGAGGTCTGCCAGTTGTTTGGCGAAGTCCGCCAGACCAGTCTTGTCGGTGACGCTGAGGATGGCGCGCTGAATCTTTGCCATGAGCTCCTTTCCGATGGGTGCGGGATTGGGCGGGAAGCAGAATTAAATCTTAGCAGCGAACAGAGTAGCTGTGACGGGGGTCACAGCTAGTCAGTGACAATTGCGAAAGCCGTGACCTAAACACGCAAGTACGCGTTAAGCCCGGTCGGGTCGCTGACGCCCTGCGGCAGCGCGCCGCCGTTGTAGCGTGCCAGGCGATTCTCCCATTTCAAAAAGTCGGTGATGGTCTGCGGTTCGATGCGGATTTCCACGCGCCGCAAGCTGGCCAGCAGCAGGTTCATCTCGTTGAGCAGGCCTTCGGGCGTGCGCAGCGATTTCCGCTTATTACAGGCGACGGCGATCTCCAGCTTGCGCCCGCGAACTTCAAGCAGTCCCCATCCGGGAGGCAGTTCGGCGGCGGCGATCAAACCCGCCGGCGCCATGTAGAAGCGTTCGCAGCCGAGGGCGACCTGGGGATCGACGCGCCAGGGCTTGCCGCGGTCGGTGAGGAAATCGGCGCGCGAGACCTTACATTCGATCAGGACGGACCGGCAGCTCGCTTTCCAGCCGATCACGTCAGGAATTTCACCGCTGCAGCAGGCCTGCTCGGAAAGGATGATGCCGCACCGATACCTCGTGCGCAGCCAGCGGACAGCGAGTTCGACCAGGGCCTGGTGGGTCATGGTTCCACTGTCTGCCCACGTCGAGGGACTGGCAAGTAACCACCGAGACACCGAGAGCGCCGAGAATGAATGCGGAACTGTGGAACTGCGGAATCGGGTAATTGAATGTGCCGACGGGAGGTCGGCAAACCTTCGGAGCGACAGTTAGAACCTCGAAACTAGGTTTTTGCTTTTGCCTTCAGCCTGACCTGGCCTTCTTGCATCACGACCGAAAATTCAACGCCCAAGCAGTCGTACTCGCTGCGGATCTGCTCGGTCTTTTTCTTGACGAAGGCCTTGAAGGAGTCAAAACTGTTGGGATCGACCGGCTGGCCCGCCTTCTTTCTGGCTTCCATCATGGCGTCAAAGAGCGACTTGACGGCGGCGTGGTCCGCTTCGACATCGGAGCAGTGAATCTTGAACGGCTCCTCGACGGCGCCCGCTTCCAGGGCCGCGGCAGCCGCCTTCTCCTCCTCGCGACGCATGCCCTGAATGCCGAGGACGGCGTCCTGCGGCCGGCGGTAGCCTTCTTCCTTGATCTTCATCTTCTGGCGCCACAGGTCGCTGAACAGGGCGTAGCGCTGGACAATGCCGTTGTACCTGAAGCGCTGCGAGTAACTCAGCTTGGAGGAGTCACTGTGCTTCTTAATCAGGTTCTGGACGCGCCACTCGGTGTCGGCGGGCGGTTTTTTGGAGCCGCCGCCGAAAAAGATGTCGTACTCAATTTTCAGCCTACGTACGTTCTGCTCCAGGGCGTCGAGTTCCTCGTCGACCGTCACGGCATCTCCTGCGATGGGCTGGGGGCTGTGGCGGAATATACCACTTCTAATTTCCGATTTGCGATGGTTGATTCGCGGGCGCCGCGAAAGGGATCAGGGAAATCAGGTTTCCGGGAAACGGGGTCAAGGCGGGAGGCCGGCCCAAAATGAAGATCGGCAGCTATCCCAGCCTCGGCTCGTTGCATCGTAAGGTAATGACAGTTGTGTGTACCATACGGTCAATGGACAACCGGATCCCGATCGTAATCGCCGATGACCATGCGGTGTTGCGCGAATCCCTCGCTCTGCTGCTGAACACGCAGAAGGACTTCGAGGTGGTGGGCAAAGCGGCCACCGGAGCGGAAGCTCTGCGAATGGTAAATCAGAATCATGCGCAGGTTCTGGTGCTAGACCTTTTTCTGCCCCATACCGACGGCTTCCAAGTGTTGCGCACGCTGGACAAGGCGGGCAGCCAGGTTGCGTCGCTCGTGCTCACCGGATCGGAGAACCAGCTCGACTACGTGCAAGTAGTCCGGCTCGGCGCCCGTGGGCTGGTGTTGAAGCGAGAAGGCCCCGAGCGGCTTTTTGCCGCCATCCGCTCGGTGGCCAACGGCGAACTCGCGTTCTCGGAAGACCTGGCGCAGCAGGTATTGAGTGCGATGGCGCGCGAAACCAGGCAAGAGCCGTCCGCGATGCGGCGATTGTCGGAGCGGGAGCGGCAGATCGCCGCGCTGGTGGGCCGCGGAATGAAGAACAAGGACATTGCGGGGGAGTTGAGCATCAGCGAGAACACGGTGAAGTGCCACCTGCAGTCCATCTTCAACAAGACCGGCGCGCACGACCGCTTGGAGCTGGCGGCAATCGCGCGCAACGAACTCCGCAAAGCGGTGGCGTAGCAAGCTGTGGGCTTCAGGCTCCGGCCCAGGGCTTGCAACACAAGACCCTGCACTGCGGAAATTCGCGGTAGTCCGGAGCCGGCAGTCCGCAGTCCGGGTTGTCCCGGGCCGCGGACTACCCTGTTCCGGCTACGAACAAGGCGGTTGCGCTAGCGGGTGACGAAAGCGCGCTCTGTCTGCCGGGGCTTTTCGACCTTCCGCAGCTCGTGTCCGAGGTAGACCTGTCGCGGGCGGGCGATCTTCTGTTCGCGGTCCTCCAGCAATTCCTGCCACTGCGCCAGCCAGCCGGCCATGCGCGGAATGGCGAATAGCACGGTGAACATGTCGGGCTTAAAGCCCATCGCCTGGTAAATGATGCCGCTGTAAAAGTCCACGTTGGGATAGAGTTTGCGCGAGATGAAGTACTCGTCCTCCAGCGCGACCCTCTCCAGCGCGAGGGCAATGTCCAGCTTGGGATTGCGGCCGGTGACCTTGAACACGTCCTCGGCGGTCTGCTTGATGATGCGGGCGCGGGGATCGTAGTTCTTGTAGACGCGATGACCGAAGCCCATCAGCTTGCCCTTGCCCTCCTTGATGCGCTTCACGTACTCAGGCACGTGCTTGATGTCCCCGATCTCGTCGAGCATGCGCAAAACGGCCTCGTTGGCGCCGCCATGCAGCGGGCCGGCCAGCGCCGCCGCCGCTCCGGCCGCCGATAGGTACGGGTCGGCCTGGGAGCTGCCGACCGAGCGCATGGCGTTGGCGGAGCAGTTCTGCTCATGGTCGGCGTGGAGGATGAAGAGCACGTCGAGGGCGCGGGCCATCACCGGATTGGCGACGTACTTGGGCTCCACCATCTTCCACAGCATATTCATGAAATTTTCGGTGTAGCTGAGATCGTTGTCGGGATAAACGATCGGGTATCCGAGGCTGTGGCGATAGGAGTAGGCGGCCAGGGTGGGCGTCTTGGCGATCAGGCGCACGATCTGCATCCGCCGGCACTCGGGGTCGGAGATGTTCTTAGCTTCAGGGTAGACAGTGGAGAGCGCCGCCAGCGCGCTGACCAGGATGCCCATGGGATGGGCGTCGTAGCGAAAGTGCCCGATGAAGCTGCGCGTCCCCTCGTGCACCATGGTGTGGAACGTCACTTGCTTGATCCACTCCTGGCGCTGCTCGGGCGTAGGCAGCTCGCCGTTCAGCAGGAGGTACGCGACTTCGAGGAAGGTGCAGTTCTCGGCCAGGTCCTCGATGTTGTAGCCGCGGTAGCGGAGAATGCCACGGTCGCCGTCAATGAAGGTGATCCTACTGTGGCAGGAAGCGGTATTCATGAAGGCCGGGTCGTATCCCATCAGGCCAAAATCGTCGGGACCGGTCTTGATTTGACGCAGGTCCATGGAGCGAATGGTGCCGTGTTCGATGGGCAGCGTGTAGCTGCGGTTGGTGCGGTTGTCGATGATGGTGAGCGTGTCGTTGGCCATGAATTCCTCCTCGGCGAACGCCCGGACGGAGACCGGCGGTGCCGGAATCGTTAATTGCAACCCGCCACGGTAGCCCTTTTTGGGGCGGTTGGCTAGGGATGGTCTGATCAACCCCGGTTTTTGGAGGGGACGGCCTTCAGGTCGTCCGTAAATGCTGTACAAAGGGCCTTAGCCGCTGAGGGACCGGCGATGTGCTTGATCAGAGCTTCCCTGGGAGGGAGTTCCGAGTTGCAAGTTCCGAGTTGCGCGTCAGTCACGGGCATTCGCGACCCGCCGCTTGCAGCTAGTGTGCTAACGTAATCGGCTTGCCAGCATGATAGTCGGGACCGGCATCGACGTTGCCGAAGTGCCTCGCGTCGCCGCCGCGATTGAGCGGTTCGGCGAGCGCTTTCTGCGGCGCATCTTTACCGAGAATGAAATCCGGTACTGCGACTCCAAGGCGAATCGCATGGAGCGTTACGCGGCGCGCTTTGCCGCCAAGGAAGCCGCGCTCAAGGCCATCGGCACCGGATGGAGACACGGCGTATCGTGGACTGACGTCGAGGTGCGGCGCGAGCCCGGCGGACGCCCCGCCATCGCCTTCAGCGGCAAAGCGGCTGAATTCGCCGCGCGCCTGGGCGTGAAGCGCTCGGCGCTGTCGCTGTCGCATACCAAGGAACATGCGATCGCGTCGGTGATATTGGAAGACGGTAGCTAGCGGCTGGGAGTTCGCATGGCCGTCGGGTATCAGTTTGCGCAGCGTGGACAGGCCACCAGCCACCAACTACCGGCTACCGGACGCTAGCTACCGGAGATTTCATTGTCCGAAACCGTTGTCGTACCGCAGCAGCAGGCGGCTGAGCTGACTCCTGACGCGGACCGCCGCGTGTTTCTCGCCGGCGTGCTGGTGATGAGTTTTTCCAGCTTGCTGCTGGAGCTGTCGCTGACGCGGCTATTTTCGGTGATCCTGTTTTATCACTTCGCATTCCTGGCGATTTCTATCGCGTTGCTGGGGCTGGGCGCGGGCGGCGTGTTTGCCTACCTGGCGAAGAACTGGCTGGCGCGCTTAGACACCCGGACGTTGGGCGCGCGGGTTGCCGTGATCAATGCGATCGCTCTGCTGGTGGTGCTGGAGATTGACCTGCACACGCCGGTGACGTTGCAGATCAGCGGACAGAATTTTATGTCGCTGACGGTGGTGTACCTGACGTCGGCGGCGCCGTTCTTTTTCACCGGCCTGTTCTTCGCGGTGGTGTTTGCGCGGCAGACCTCGGGCATCACGCAGCTTTATGCGGCGGATTTGTGCGGCGGAGCGCTGGCGTGCGTCGGGGTGGTGCCGCTGCTGAATTTCATCGGCGGACCGAACGCGATCCTGTTTGCCGCCGTGGCATCCGCCGCTGCGGCAGCCATCTGGGCGCCGACGCGCAAGAAGCGCCGCTTCGCGATCGTACTCGGCGCGGTCATCGTGGTCGTCATGGCGGCAAACTACTCGGGCAGGCTGGTGGACATTGTCTATGCCAAGGGCGTGAGGCGGGACAAGCCATGGGTGAAGTTCGCGCGCTGGAACGCGATTTCCCGCGTCGAAGTGGATGACCAGGGCGGGGCGCAGGTGATCGTGATTGACGCCGACGCCTCCACCTACATCATGAACACCGACCCGCACGACTGGCGGCCGGACTACAAGCGGAACCTGATGTCGGCGGCGCCGTCGGTGGTGAACGTGATCCGCCCGCGCGGCGACTACGCCATCATCGGACCCGGCGGCGGCGTGGACGTGCTGCGCGCGCTGGCCAACGGCAGCCCCAGTGTCACCGGGATCGAGATCAATCCCATCATCGTGAACGACATCATGCGCGGCCGCTGGGCCGACTGGTCGTATCACCTCTACGATCGCCCGGAGGTGCATATGCACGTCGGCGACGGGCGTTCCTGGGTGCGCAACGCGACCGAGAAATTCGATGTCGTGCAAATGACGTTGGTGGATACGTGGGCTTCGACGGCGGCAGGCGCGTTTGCGCTCAGCGAGAACAATCTCTATACCGTCGAGGCGTTCCGAGAGTACTTCGATCACCTCAAGCCGGACGGGATCATCGCGATCACGCGCTGGGAGTTCAAGCGGCCGCGGGAGGCGCTGCGCGTGGTCTCGCAGGAGTTGGAGGTGCTGAAGCAGGCGGGAATCACGGACGCTGGGGCGCACTTCGTCGTGGTTTCTGAAGGCGCGCTCAACGAAGACGGGCGCCCGGTCACGGTTCTGTTCAAGAAATCGGCGTTCACCCCGCAAGAGGAATCCGCGGTGCGCGCGCACATCGCGCAATATCCCGAACTGCACGCGCTGTACATGCCCTCCGAGGCGGCCTCTCTCGATCTTGACGACTGGCGCGTGCCCGGGCCACACACGTTCCGCTCCTTAATCACGATCGGCGACCCGCGCTCGTTCGCCGCTGACTACAGCTATAACGTTGCACCGGTTTCCGACAATGCGCCCTTCTTCTTTTTCACCATCAAAATCGGCGACGTGTTGCGCGGGATTGTGAGCGGCAGCGGACGAGGCATGGACTGGCGGATCAACCTCGGCGTGGTCGTGTTGGGGATGGTGCTGGTGATTTCCGTGCTCTCGGTGCTGTTGTTTCTGATTTTGCCGTTGGCGTTGGCGCCCGCGCACGCGGGGGCGCGTGTGCCACATGGCGTTCGGCTGCTGTACTTCGTAGCGATCGGGTTGGGCTACATCCTGGCCGAGATCGCCTTCATCCAGCGCTTCGTACTATTCCTCGGCCACCCGACGTACGCGTTAACCGTGGTCATCTTTCTGATGCTGCTGGCCAGCGGCGCGGGCAGCCTGTTGTCGCGGCGATGGCTGCTGGATCCGCTGCAAGTGCGGACGGCGCTGGTGGTGGTAATCGCGCTATTGCTGGCGTACGTGTGGGCGCTGCCGCCGCTGCTGCGGTCGCTGGTCGGGTTGCCGTTCGTGGTGAAGCTGATGATCAGCGGCGTGGCGCTGATTCCGCTGGGGCTGGCGATGGGCATGCCGTTTCCCAGCGGCCTGCGCGCGCTGGCGGCGGGCAGGTCGGCGGACGGCAACACCATCGAGTGGGCATGGGCGTTAAATGCAGCGTCCAGCGTACTCGGTTCGGTGCTGGCGATGGTGATTGCGCTGCAATTTGGCTTGAGCTGGACGCTGGCCTGCGGCGCGCTGGCGTATCTGGTGGCGCTGGCGCTGTTGCCGCGGCTGCGCCATGTCCCGCAGGTTCGCTAAATTACAAAACTTTACGTCGGCAATAAAACTCTTTACACCACCGTCGTGGTGCATGGGTTTATTGTGAGCGATGGCTCTCCCGCGGCCTCAATAGGCGGTTTCCCTGGGGCATATAATCATGAATTGCGGGGCGGCTTCATCTCGGGAAACGGCATCTACATTAACTCTTCCCTCGCGCGCGGCCGTCGCTGACGGGAATTCCGAATGTTTCGTGCACGAATCGTCGTAATCCTTGCCTGCATTCTGCTGGTCGTGGTCGGCACCGCGGCCCTGATGCGCAACAAGAAAACCGCAAAGGGGCCGGCGCCCAACCCGGCGAACCGCGGCGTCCCGGTGTTGGCCGAACCGGTCGTGGCGCGCGATGTGCCCGTGTACCTGCGCGGGTTGGGATCGGTGTTGGCGTTCAACACGGTCACGGTGAGAACGCGCGTGGACGGCCAGATTACCAAGATCAATTTCCAGGAGGGGCAGGAGGTCGAGCAGGGGCAGTTGCTGGTACAGATTGATGTGCGCCCCTTCGAGGTGCAACTGCACACGGCGGAAGCCAACCTGGCGAAGGACGAAGCGACGCTGGCCGACGCCAAGCTGAACCTGTCGCGCTTTACCGAGCTGTACAAGCAGGGCGTAATCAGCCAGCAGCAGTACAACTCGCAGCAGTCGATGGTGGGGCAGTTGACGGGCGCGATCAGCGCCGACAACGCGGCGATCGAAAGCGCGAAGCTGCAAATCACTTACTCCCATATCACGGCACCCATCAGCGGGCGCATCGGGCTGAGGCTGGTGGACACCGGCAACATGGTGCACGCGACGGACCAGAACGGGCTGTTGGTGATTACGCAGATGCACCCCATCGCGGTGCTGTTCACGCTGCCGGAGGATTACATCCCGCAGGTGTTGCAGCACATGCGCAAGGGGCCGCTGAATGTGGAGGCCTACAGCCGCGACGACAAAACTAAGCTGGCGAGCGGCAAGCTGCTCACCCTGAACAACGAGATTGATCCGACCACGGGAACGAACAAGTACAAAGCTGTCTTCCAAAACGAAGACCGCGTGCTGTGGCCCAACCAGTTCGTCAACGTGCGGCTGCTGCTGGAGACGATGCCGAACGCGCTGACGGTGCCGGTAGCCGCGATCCAGCGCGGGAGCCAAGGGGTCTACACCTACGTGGTGAAGCCCGACAACACGGTGGAAGTGCGGGCGGTGAAGGTGGGGGTCACGGAAGGGAACGTGGCCTCGATCGAGACGGGGCTGAGCGCGGGAGAGCTGGTGGTCACCGACGGCCAGGACAAGCTGCAGCCGGGCGCGAAGGTGGAAGTGCAGCAGCGCGGCAACCGGGGAAGCGGAGCGTCGAAGGCGAGCGGAGCGCCGGGGGCATGAATCCGTCGCGGCTCTTTATTCTGCGGCCGGTGGCGACCTCGTTGCTGACCGTAGGCCTGCTGCTGGTGGGCCTGGTGGCGTACCGGCAGCTGCCGGTCTCGGCGCTGCCGCAGGTGGATTACCCGACCATCCAGATTCTCACTTTTTATCCCGGCGCCGGGCCGGAGGTCATGGCTTCTTCCGTGACCACTCCGCTGGAGCGCCAGTTCGGGCAACTGCCCGGGCTGAACCAGATGACCTCGACGAGCTCGTTCGGCAGCTCGATCGTGGTGCTGCAATTCAATCTCAACGAAAGCATCGACGTTGCCGAGCAGGAAGTCCAGGCGGCCATTAACGCGGCGTCCACCTACCTGCCGCGCGATCTGCCTAACCCGCCGATCTACACCAAAACGAATCCGGCCGATGCGCCGGTGCTGACGCTGGCGCTAACGTCGGACACGCTGCCGCTGTCGAAAGTAGAAGATCTGGCGGACACCACGCTGGCGCAGAAGATTTCGCAGATACCGGGAGTCGGGCTGGTCTCGATCAGCGGCGGGCAGAAGCCGGCCGTGCGAGTGCAGGCCAACCCGACGGCGCTGGCTTCGTACGGGCTGGGCTTGGAAGACCTGCGCACCGCGCTGGCGCAGGCCAACGTAGATCAGGCCAAGGGCAGCATCGAGGGGCCGCGGCTCTCGTACACTATCGGCGCCAACGATCAGCTCGCCACGGGCGAGGGATACCGGCCGGTGATCGTCGCCTACCGCAACGGCTCGCCGGTGCGCGTGATGGATGTCGCCAACGTGGTGGACAGCGCCGAGAACGTAAAGCAGGCGGCGTGGGAAAACACGCACCCGGCGGTGATCATGAACATCCAGCGCCAGCCGGGCGCGAACATCATCAGCGTGGTGGACCACATTCAGAAGCTGCTGCCGCAACTGCGCGCGGCGCTGCCCAGCGCGGTCAACGTGAGCGTGCTCGCCGACCGTACGGAAACCATCCGCGCTTCGGTCAAGGACGTGAAGTTCGAGATGATGCTCACCATCGCGCTGGTGGTGATGGTGATGTTCCTTTTCCTGCGGACGCTGTCCGCGACCGTGATCCCCAGCATCACCGTGCCGCTGTCGCTGGTGGGCACCTTCGGCGTGATGTACCTGCTGGGCTACAGCCTGGACAACCTTTCGCTGATGGCGCTGACCATCTCCACCGGCTTCGTGGTGGACGACGCCATTGTGATGATCGAGAACATCGCGCGCTACATTGAAGAAGGCGAGACGCCGTTGACGGCCGCGCTGAAAGGCTCGGAGCAGATCGGGTTCACCATCGTGAGCTTGACGGTGTCGCTGATCGCGGTGCTGATCCCGCTGCTGTTCATGGGCGACGTGGTGGGGCGGCTGTTCCGCGAATTTGCGGTGACGCTGGCGGTCACCATCCTGGTTTCGGCGGTCATCTCGCTGACCTTGACGCCGATGATGTGCGCCATGCTGCTGCGCCACCGGACGGAACAAGAGCGGGGCTGGTTCTATCGCAAATCGGAACAGTTCTTTCACTGGGCGGTCGAGAAGTACGGCACCACGCTGCGCTGGGTGCTGCGTCACCAGCGGGAGACACTGCTGGTGACGGTGGGTACGCTGGTGCTGACCATCTTCCTGTACATCGTGGTGCCCAAGGGATTCTTCCCGGTGCAGGACACGGGCGCGATTCTCGGGATTTCCGAGGCGACGCAGACGGTCTCGTTCCAGGCGATGACGGAGCGGCAGCAGCGGGTGGCGGAAATCATATTGAAGGATCCTGACGTCGCCAGCCTGGCGTCCTTCATCGGCGTAGATGGAATCAATCCCACGATCAACACCGGACGAATCCAGATCAATCTCAAGCCGCGCGAGGAACGCAGCGCCACGGCTTCGGAAATCATCCGGCGACTGCAGCCGGAGGTGGCCAGGGTCGAGGGCATCACGCTCTACATGCAGCCGGGGCAGGACCTGACGGTGGAGGACCGCGTCAGCCGTACCCAGTTCCAGTACACCATTGAAGATGCCAGCGCGCAGGAGTTGAACGATTGGACGCCACGGCTGGTGGAGAAGCTGCGCACGCGGCCGGAACTGCGCGACGTCGCCAGCGACCAGCAGAACGGCGGATTGCAGGCGGCGATCACCATCGACCGGGACACCGCGGGGCGGCTTGGTGTTCTCCCGGCGGACCTGGACAACACGCTGTACGACGCGTTCGGGCAGCGGCAGGTGTCTACCATCTTCACCCAGTTGAACCAGTACCACGTGGTGTTGGAGGTGGACCCCATGTTCCAGCAGACTCCCGACGACCTCAAGAGTATTTATGTGCGCTCGGCGACTGGGGGAGCCATTCCGCTGAGTGCGTTCACCCGCGTGGAGCGCACCAGTGCGCCGCTGACCATTACGCACCAGGGGCAATTCCCGGCGACGACGCTGTCGTTCAATTTGGCGCCGGGGATTTCGCTGGGCCATGCAGTGAAAGCGATCCAGCAAGCGGAAAAGGAAATCGGACTTCCGCCGAGCATTCACGCCAGCTTCCAGGGTACGGCAGCGGCGTTTCAGTCGTCGCTGAAGAATGAGCCGCTGCTGATCCTGGCGGCGGTGGTGACCGTCTACATCGTGCTCGGCGTGTTGTACGAGAGCTACATCCACCCGATCACGATCCTGTCCACGCTGCCGTCGGCGGGTGTGGGCGCGCTGCTGGCGCTACTGATCTTCGGGATGGACCTGGGAGTGGTGGGGCTGATCGGCATCGTGCTGCTGATCGGCATCGTGAAAAAGAACGCCATCATGATGATTGACTTCGCGCTCGAGGCCGAGCGCAAGGGGGGCATGGAGCCGGAGGGCGCCATCTACCAGGCGTGCCTGTTGCGCTTCCGCCCGATCATGATGACCACCATGGCGGCGCTCTTTGGCGGGCTGCCGCTGGCGCTGGGCCGCGGCACGGGATCGGAGTTGCGTCATCCGCTGGGCATTACCATTGTCGGCGGATTGCTGCTCAGCCAGTTGCTGACGCTGTACACGACGCCCGTCGTCTACCTCTTCTTTGACCGCCTGGCGCGCAAGCTGCAACGCTTCCGCGTGGGCAATCGCATTGACGCCGAGCAGGTGCCGGTAGCGGATTAGCCATGAATGTCTCGGAACCGTTCATCCGCCGGCCGGTGGGGACGTCGCTACTTGCCGTGGCGGTGCTGATCGCGGGGTTCATCGCGTATTTCCTGCTACCCGTCTCGCCGCTGCCGGAAGTCGAGTTTCCGACCATTTCCGTGCAGGCGGGGCTGCCCGGCGCCAGCCCGGAGACCATGGCTTCGGCGGTAGCGACGCCGCTGGAGCGGCAATTCGGCCGCATAGCCGGCATCACCGAGATGACCTCGACGAGCCAGCTCGGCTCGACGCAAATCACCATGCAGTTCGACCTGAGCCGCAACATCGACGCGGCGGCGCGCGACGTACAGGCGGCGATCAATGCGGCGCGCGGGAAGCTTCCCGCCAACCTCCCGAACTCGCCGACTTACCGCAAGACCAATCCCGCCGACGCCCCGATCATCCTGCTGGCACTGACCTCGGACACCATGCCGCTGGGACGCATGTACGACGCGGCCGATTCCATCCTGGCGCAGAAAATCGCGCAGGTGGAAGGCGTGGGGCAGGTGATCGTGGGCGGCGGCGCCAAGCCGGCGGTGCGCGTGCAGGTCAATCCGACGCAGCTTTCCGCCTACGGCATTGGAACCGATGAGGTGCGCAACGCCCTGAACCGCGCCAATGCCAACAGTCCTAAGGGCGAGTTCAGCGGCGCTCATGACTCGCTGGCGATCACCGCCGATGACCAGCTCAAAGTCGCCGATCAGTACAAGCCGCTGGTGGTGACCTATCGCAACGGCGCGCCGGTGCGGCTGGACCAGGTCGCCAACGTTTTCGACTCGGTCGAGAACACGCTTAACGCGGCGCTGTTCAACAGCAAGCCGGCCGTGCTGATGATCATCTTCCGCCAGCCGGGCGCCAACATTATCGGCACCGTGGACCGCATTCGCGAGCTGCTGCCGCTGTTCCAGGCTTCGATCCCGGGCGCGATGAAGCTGTCGGTGGTCAACGACCGCACCACCACCATCCGCACTTCCGTGCAGGACGTTGAGGTCACGCTCACGCTGGCCGTCGCGCTGGTGGTGATGGTGATCTTTCTGTTCCTGCGCAACGCGGCGGCGACGTTTATCCCCAGCGTGGCGGTGCCGCTGTCGCTGCTGGGCACGGTGGCTCTGATGTACCTGCTGCACTACAGCATCGACAACCTGTCGCTGATGGCGCTGACCGTCGCCACCGGCTTCGTGGTGGACGATGCCATTGTGGTGATCGAGAACATTACGCGCTATATCGAGGCGGGCGATCCTCCGGTGCGCGCCGCTTTCAAAGGGGCGCGCGAGATCGGATTCACCGTGCTCTCCATGAGCACCTCGCTGGTGGCGGTGTTCATTCCGATTCTGCTGATGGGCGGCATCGTGGGGCGGCTGTTCCGCGAGTTTGCGGTGGTCCTGAGTATGGCGGTGGCCGTGTCGCTGCTGGTGTCGCTGACGACCACGCCCATGCTGTGCGCGAAGTTTCTGCGGCCGGAATCGGAGCGCAAGCACGGACGGCTGTACCGGCTCAGCGAGCGGGCGTTCAACGGAATGCACAACGGCTACGCCGGCGGGCTGCGCTGGGTGCTGCGACATTCGGCGCTCATGCTGGTGGTCATGCTGGCCACCATGGCGCTGGCCGTCTACCTCTACATCATCGTGCCCAAGGGCTTTTTCCCGCAGCAGGACACGGGGCGGCTGATGGGCAGCATCCAGGCGTCGCAGGACATCTCGTTCGTCTCGCTGCGGCAGAAGCAGCAGCAGTTCAGCGACATCGTGCTTTCCGATCCGGCGGTGGACACGGTCGGCGCCTTCACCGGCGGCGGCGCGCGCAACACGGCGCGCTTCTTCATCCAGTTGAAGCCGCTGAATCAGCGCAAAGCCAGCGCCGACCAGGTGATCGCCCGGCTGCGCGGAAAACTCAGCCACATCCCCGGCGCCAACCTTTTTTTGCAGCCGG
The DNA here is from genome assembly GCA_020073185.1 of Terriglobia bacterium. NCBI lineage: Bacteria > Pseudomonadati > Acidobacteriota > Terriglobia > Terriglobia bacterium. Next base: position 44,115 of record JAIQFT010000016.1, on the reverse strand, counting down.
TGCAGGACGTGCGCGTCGGCGGGCGCATGAGCAACGCGCAATTCCAGTACACGCTGCAGGATGCCAATCTCGCCGAGTTGAACGAATGGGCACCGCGCCTGATGCAGCGCCTGAAGGTCATGAAAGAGTTGCGCGACGTCTCCAGCGACCAGCAGAACAAGGGGCTGGAGCTGAGGCTGGTGATTGACCGCGACACCGCCGGACGCCTCGGCGTGCAACCGCAGCAGGTGGATGAGGCGCTGTACGACGCCTTCGGGCAGCGCCAGGTGTCCACCATTTACCGGCAGCTCAACCAGTATCACGTGGTGATGGAGGTGGCACCGCAGTTCCAGCAGAATCCGGACGCGCTGAAGCAGGTTTACGTGCACGCGGTGAACGGCAAGTTGGTCCCACTGAGCGCCTTTACTCACTACGAGCCCAGTAACACGGCGCTGGCGGTCAACCATCAATCGCAGTTTCCGGCGACCACGATCTCCTTCAACCTGGCGCCCGGAGTTTCCTTGGGCGAGGCAGTGCGCGCCATCGACGACGCGGAGCGCCGCATGATGTTTCCCGGCAACATTCTGGCCAGCTTTTCGGGCACGGCGGCGGCCTTCCAGGAATCCTTGAAGAACCAGCCGATCCTGATCCTGGCAGCGCTGGTTACGGTGTACATCGTGCTCGGCGTGCTCTACGAGAGCTACATGCATCCGATCACGATTCTCTCCACCCTGCCTTCGGCGGGCGTGGGCGCGTTGCTGGCGCTGCTGATCTCCAAGACGGACCTCACGGTGATGGCACTGATCGGCATCATCCTGCTGATTGGGATCGTGAAGAAGAATGCCATCATGATGATTGATTTCGCGCTCGACGCGGAGCGGCGCGGCCACATGGAGCCGGACAAGGCCATCTACGAGGCGTCGTTGCTGCGCTTCCGGCCGATCATGATGACCACCCTGGCGGCCATGTTCGGCGCGCTGCCGCTAGCGCTGGGCGGAGGCGTGGGCGCGGAATTGCGCAGGCCGCTGGGACTAACGATCGTGGGCGGGCTCATCGTCAGCCAGGCGCTGACCCTGTTCACCACGCCGGTGATGTACCTGTATCTCGACCGGCTGCGCTGGAAGCTGATCCGGCTGCGCGGCAAAGCGGGACCCGAGCTGGGAGGCGGGGCCGGCTTGGAGCCACATGCGCCGTAGTTCGTTCGTCAGAATGTAAACAAAGGTAAAATCTTCACTTGGTCTGGCGAATCCCTCTTTACATCGGAAGCATCGAAGAGTAAGTAGTTGCTTACTTCGCGTTCGTGGGGGCATCGCACATTCGCAATGATCCGTAACGACATCATGAAGCCGCGTTTTGTGAAGTTGCGCTCTTGCGCCTTGCCGGCAGCGCTCGCAGTCATCCTGGTTCTTCTCGGTTGCAGCAAGAACACCGCGCAGGCGGCTGGCCCCGGTGGGCAGAGCGCGCAGCGGCCTGCGGCTCCGGTGGTGGTCGCGAGCGTGGAGCAGCGCGACATTCCGGTGCAGATCACGGCGATCGGCAACGTCGAAGCGTACCAGACGGTGCAAATCCGCTCGCAGGTCAACGGACAACTGGAGCGCGTTTACTTCAAGGAAGGCGACGACGTCCGCAAGGGACAGTTGCTGTTCCAACTCGATAAGGCGCCATTCCAGGCCGCGCTAGAGCAGGCCGAAGGCAACTTGCAGCGCGATCAGGCGAATGCGGTCAACGCGCAGGCGCAGGCCGCCCGCTACACCGCGCTGGAAAAGCAGGGCGTGATTTCGCGCGAGCAGGCGGAGCAGATGCGCACGCAGGCGCAGGCCAACGCGTCGGCGGTCAACGCCGACAAGGCCGCGGTGGACGCCGCCAAGGTGCAACTGCGCTACACCGATATCAAGGCGCCGATTGAGGCGCGCGCCGGGGCGCTGCTGATCAACGTCGGCAACCTGATCAAGGCGAACGACACGCCCTATCTGGTGCAGCTCAACCAGATCGCGCCCATTTACGCGACGTTTTCGATTCCTGAAACACAGCTTCAGCAGGTGCGCGAATATTCCCGCAGCGGGCATCTCAAGGTGCTGGCGTATCCCAAGGGGCAGACGACCGACCCCGGCGAGGGCACGCTTACGTTCATTGACAACGGCGTGGATCCAACCACGGGCACGGTGAAGCTGAAGGGCACCTTCCAGAACAAGGACAAGCGGCTGTGGCCCGGCGAGTACGTGGATGTCGTGTTGGACCTCTCGGTCCGCAAGAACGCGATTGTCGTGCCGACCAAGGCGGTGCAGACCGGCCAACAGGGCACCTACGTCTACATCGTGACACAGGACAACACGGCAAAGCCGCAGCCGGTGCAAACCAGCGGCACGTTTCACGATCTGACGCTGATTGCCAGCGGGCTGGCGCCGCGCGAGCGCGTGGTGGTGGATGGACAGCTGCGCATCGCACCGAATGGCAAGGTCAATGTGCAGAGTACGGTTCCCACCAGCGCGTCGGCCCCTGCGGCCGGAGGCAGCCAGTGAGTATTTCCGAGCTCTTCATCAAGCGGCCGATCATGACCACGCTGGTCATGGCGGCGATCTTGATCTTCGGCATTTTTGCCTACACGCTGCTGCCGGTCAGCGACCTGCCCAACGTGGACTTCCCCACCATCCAGGTGATCGCGCAGTTGCCCGGCGCCAGCCCGGAGACGATGGCGTCCTCGGTGGCGACGCCGCTGGAAAAACAGTTTTCCACCATCGCCGGCATCGATTCGATGACCTCGACCAACGCGCTGGGGAGCTCGAACATCACCATCCAGTTCAACCTCAGCCGCAGCCTGGACGGAGCCGCGCTGGACGTGCAATCGGCGATATCCAAGGCGGCCAGCCAACTGCCGCCGGAGATGCCGACGCCGCCGTCGTTCCAAAAAGTTAATCCCGCCGACCAGCCGATCCTGTATCTCGCCGTCAGCTCGCCGACGCTCAAGCTGTCCGACGTGGATGAGGCCGCCGAAACCACCATGGCGCAGAATATCTCGATGGTGAACGGGGTGGCGCAGGTGTCGGTGTTCGGCTCGCAGAAGTATGCGGTGCGGGCGCAACTCGATCCCCGCGCGCTGGCCAGCCGTCAGATCGGCATTAACGAGGTGACCGCCGCCCTGGCCGCCGGCAACACCAACACTCCCACCGGCACGCTGTACGGGAAGACCAACACCTTCACGCTGCTGTCGAACGGCCAGTTGCAGAACGCGGCGCAGTTCGGCCCCATGATCGTGGCTTACCGCAACGGCTCGCCGGTGCGCCTGAACGAACTGGGCAGAGTCATCGACAGCGTGCAGGACGACAAGAGCGCGAGCTGGTACAACGGCGACCGCGCCGTCGTGCTCGCTATCCAGCGCCAGCCCGGCACCAACACCGTCGAAGTCGTCAACGGCGTCAAGAAGCTGCTTCCTCGCCTGGAAGCGCAGATTCCCGCCTCGGTGAAAATCGATACCCTGTACGACCGCTCGGAGTCGATTCGCGCCTCGGTCAACGACGTGAAGTTCACCCTCCTGCTCACCATCGCGCTGGTGGTGATGGTGATCTTTCTCTTCCTGCGCAATATTTCGGCCACCGTGATTCCCTCGTTCGCGCTGCCGATGGCGATTATCGGCACCTTCTCGGTGATGTACCTGCTCGGCTACAGCGTGGACAACCTGTCGCTGATGGCGTTAACCCTCTCGGTGGGGTTCGTGGTGGACGATGCCATCGTCATGCTGGAGAACATCGTCCGCCACATGGAAATGGGCAAGGGCCCGATGCAGGCAGCGCTGGAAGGTTCGCGCGAGATCGGCTTCACCATCCTCTCGATGACGATTTCTCTGGCGGCGGTGTTCATTCCCCTGCTGTTCATGGGCGGAATCATCGGCCGCCTGTTGCACGAATTTGCGGTCACCATCGGTGTCGCCATCCTGGTGTCGGGCTTCGTGTCCCTGACCCTGACCCCGATGCTGTGCAGCCGCTTCCTGAAGCACCAGGCGCCGAGCGAGCACGGCCGCTTCTACCAGGCCAGCGAGCGCGTCTTCGACGCCTGGCTGCGCGGCTATGACTGGTCGCTGAAGAAGGTGCTGCGGCACAAGTTCGCCACCCTGATGGTGTCGTTGGTGGTGATCGCACTCACCGCCGTGCTCTACCTTCAGGTCAAGACCGGGTTTCTGCCGGACGAAGACCAGGGGCTGGTGTTCGCCTTCACCGAGGCGCGGCAAGGAATATCGTTCCACGACATGTTCGAGTTGCAGCAGAAGGCGGCCAATATAGTGCGGCGCGATCCCAACGTGCTGAACCTGATTTCTTCGATGGGAGGAAATCCCTCCTTCGGCGGCTCGCTCAACCAGGGGCGCATGTTCTTTCGCCTCAAGGACAAGAAATACCGCGTCCACCACATGAGCGCGACCGAGATTATCCAGGAGTTGCGTCCCCAACTGGCGCAGGTGCCCGGCATCAACGCGTTCCTGCAGATTCCGCCCACCATCCGCATTGGCGGCAATCTCACCAAGTCGCAGTATCAGTACGCCCTGCAGACGCCCGATCTGGCCGAACTGTATTCCAGCGCGCCCAAGCTGGAAGCGGCGCTGCGCAATCTGCCGCAGTTGCAGGACGTGACCAGCGATCTGCAGGTCAAGAACCCGCAGTTGACCATCCAGGTGGACCGCGACAAGGCTTACGCCCTGGGCGTGACTCCGGGCCAGGTTACCGACGCGCTCTACTCCGCTTACGGCACGCGCCAGGTCAGCACCATTTACACGCCCAACAACGAATACTACGTGATCACGGAGCTGGAGCCGCGGTACCAGAACAATCCCAGCGAGCTGTCGTCGCTCTACATTCGCTCGAACGCGGGCAAGCTGATTCCGCTGGACACGGTTTCGAAGCTCGTGCCCTCCGTCGGTCCGCTCACCGTCAACCACCTGGGCCAGCTGCCGGCGGTGACCATCAGCTTTAACTTGAAGCCGGGCGTGGCGCTGGGCGACGCGACGCGCGTGGTGCAGCAGCAGGCGCAGAAGATTCTGCCGCCTGACATCGTCGGCACCTTCCAGGGCACGGCGCAGGCCTTCCAACAGTCGTTCACCGGCATGGGCCTGCTGCTGGTGGCGGCGGTGCTCGTGATCTACATCATCCTGGGAATTTTGTACGAAAGCTTTGTCCACCCGCTCACCATTCTTTCCGGCCTGCCCTCCGCCGGCGTGGGCGCGCTGCTGACGTTGCTCATCTTCCACCAGGAATTGAACCTATATTCCTTCGTGGGCATCATCATGCTGATCGGCATCGTGAAGAAGAACGCCATCATGATGATCGACTTCGCGCTGGAAGCGGAACGCACCGAAGGCAAGTCGCCGGAGGACTCGATCTACCAGGGCGCGCTGGTGCGCTTCCGTCCGATCATGATGACCACCATGGCGGCGCTGATGGGCACGCTGCCCATCGCCATCGGCTTTGGCGCGGGAGCGGAGTCGCGGCGCGGACTGGGCCTGGCGGTGGTCGGCGGACTGCTCTTCTCGCAGCTCGTGACCCTCTACATCACTCCTGTTTATTACGTCTATCTGGACCGCTTGCAACGTCGCGTTCAGGTGTGGCAAGAACGCCGCAAGGCGCGCGCCGCCACGCCACTGGATGAAGCCGCGCTGCTGGGACACCACGATTGAAAAGCAGGGGCCGGTTAGTGGTCAGCAACTCTCAGAGGTCCGGTGGGCAAATGCTCGCCGAATGTGATGATTCGAGGCCCCTATGGAATCACACTCAATCGTTCCCGAAGCTGCTTTGCGATCCGCTCATTCGCCCTGGAGTTGGCGTCTGCTGCCGTGAACCCTGCGCCATTTTCTTCCAACCGGAAGCGAACATCCGTTGTGGCTTCGCTTATGCTAAGAATCCTGACATCGAGGGTTACGCGGGCGGTTAGCAGTTTGTCCAGATCAGTACTTTCTGATATGGCGGATACGCGCTTCGCAGCCACAAGACCATCGCATTGACGAGCCAGTGCTCGTCTCAGCTCGACCGCGTTTCCAAACGCTTCGGGATTATGACGGATTTCTGTGATGTTATGCCCCTTACTTGCAAGGGCGTCAGACACGGTACTCTTCAGTTCCGGAAAGCCGGTATCTTCCTCGGCCGCAATCAACACGGCCCATTGCCTGAGGTCATGACGGCCGCTGCCATTCGGTTCAGTAGAAACACCATCCCGAATCGGCGGGTTAGACGTTTGTGGTACGGCCGTTCGGGCTGATCCAAGCTCGCTTGAGGGCTGCTGTTGCTGACCTACCTGCTTCTGATCAGCGGCGGTGCCGGTACTCTGAGAATGCGCACTCGTTAACAACGTGGGATGCGAGCGGACGAGAAGGTAACTACCAGCAGTAGCGCATGCAGCGAGTATAAGAACAACGGAGAAAAACCTCGATTTCGCATCAGAATCCCGATCGACCTGAGCGAGCGCTGTCCGTTGCGCGACCAAAGCGGCAATCAATGCAACTCCCGCAACGCCCAACATGATTTGTGTGCGGTATGTCGCGGAGACGGCAAACTGGCCCGTGAGCACCGCCGCGAGCAGGCTTGCGAGGATCGGGATTATGAACCGCTCAAGGTAGACTCTCACGCCGTAAACTCTCCTGCTCAAGAGCAGCGGTTCTTGCGGTCAGCAATGCATGCTTGTTCACGCAAACCACAACCGTGTACCTATCGTCCTTTCAGCGGAATATTTTCCATGTGGACAGTACGGCCATTCCTTGGCGATCCCTCGATGCAGTTCAAAGAGAACAGGGTTCCGGCAGTGCTACCCCTAGCTTTGAACCAGAATTGGCTCCTCACCTTCGAATTGGGCAGTAAGTCCACACCAGCACAACCCCATCCTGCCTGACTTATTTGGGCACTGTCGCCACAATAGAAATTTTGAATAAAAATTGCCGCTTCCCAGCGTTCACCGCTTTCATCTAACAACGAACACTCTCTTAGTTCGAGGTGAGTAACCTCTGAGCGGACCGCATCGACGTTAAGCAATAGGGTTGCCTTGTCGTCCACCTTTCGCATCGATTCCGCAACGATCCTGTAAGACTCCGTCCGGAATTCCGGCGAGCGAACTGTTGGCGGTGGTTGCGAAGGCGCTCCATCAACACGAGCTGTTGAACCGATACCGCGTTGCAAGAGCTCTTCCACTGTTTTGGTCTTTGGAATTTCCGCGGTCGCTGCGCCGAGCATCTTCGCCGTGTTCGTATCGAGGACCTTTGCAGAAAGCCTGACGCTGTCGCCTAGCGGCACTATTGTACCGGTCACGAGGGCGTCAACACCGGCGATCTGCCCCAGCTTTCGGGCTGTTTGCGGGTCAATCAGACCGGTCGTCGCGAGCCGATGTTCCTGCAAGATCGCTTTAAGGTGAGTGCGATCAATCACCTCGAAACCCTTCGCCTCGCCCAACAGGTCAACAGAGAATTCCTCCGCCAAGAACCGGCCAAGTTCCGTCACGTTGCCCTGCAAGTCGGTGAAATCCACGACCGCGACATTCCTTCGACCAGATGCAGTTATGCTCTTCGCCAAAGTTGAGGATAACGTCTTCACGTCCTGAGAAACCATCACCGGAGTCGCGACGCTAAAAAGAAATAGAACTAGAGCGAACATCGTCAAAACGCGCATTCCCCTGCGCCTCATAACGCCTCCTGATTCAACGAGGAAGAGCAGAACTGACGTACTCAGCAATTACTCGACCCACCCTCGCCGTCGCAGCATCTCTGGCCTGCGCTTCCGAAAAACCTGCGCCTGTTTCCGAAAACGTTTGCATGCCCAATATGTCGCCTTTTACCGAATAAAGTCGTGAGTCAGCGATTACTCTGTACGCAGTCGTACCTTCCATTCCGTCGCCATTCGGCTTTCCGACCAAGCGAACCACTACCACGTAGTTCCAATTTGGCCCGTGCTTTGCCCTGGATTTCTTCAGGGCCTCGCCGTGGCCTGCAATGAGCGCATTGAGGTTACGCGTCAAGAACTCTGGCGTCTCCAATTCAACGTTTACACCCAGCCCGTGTTTCAAGAGAGCGTCCTGCAGCACGCCACTCAAGGCGCTGTCTGCCAAGTAAGTTCCCGGCTGCGATGAAGCCGTAACAAGCGCAACCGTCGGCGGTTCGGTGGAACTTTTCTTGGCGGCTTTCGCGATCGGCAACGGCTTGTCGGAGGCTCGCTCAACTGCTGCTGCCAATTCCGCGATACGGCGTTGAGTTTCACTGTCCTGCACATTGCGCGCTTCGATTGCTGCTTTTAGATCGGCAACCTCCTGCTTGATATCGGCCAATTCGACAAATGCCTCAGTTCCGTTCTGCTGCGACACGGTACCCGTGTTGATCTGCTTCTCGACCAACTCAAGCCTCTGGCGCAAGGTATCAGTCATGACAAGTGCCTGTGCTCCGACGCTGTTCTCCCGTCGAAGTTCGGACTGCAAGCGGTCACGCTCGGCGCGAAGAGCATCCGCCTCGGCCTGCGTCCGCTGAAGCGTCTCACGTGCCTTGCCTAACTCGGTTCGAGCCGAGGCATCCAGATGAATATTCGTCTGGAGCGTAGCTACGCGCTCTTCCAGTTGCTTGGCCTGCGCGACGTGCGTAGCAACCGGCAGTATTGCCTGTTGGACATACTCGACAATGCGCCGTGCAAAAAATCGGTTCTGATCAATACGGCTGACGTAAGGACGCGAAGCCGCTGGAACACACTTGCAGCGATTTACTGCCGGCTCGCCGGCATTGTATGCCCCAAGCGCGAGTCGGGTGTTGTTCTTATATTTCGTCAACAAATACGAAAGGTGTTTCACTGAGGCAGTGACGCTCTCATTCACATCCGTTCTGTCGCGCACCCCAAGTGCTTCTGCCGTGCGCGACATCAGTTGTCCCAGCCCAACCTCGCCCTTGCTGCCCAATGCCAGCGGATCATACTTGCTCTCTTCCCACATCAGCGCCCAAACGAGCGTCTCGTCCACGTTTGTGTACCGCTGGCACGCTGCTTGGATCGCCCGATTCACCCTCAAGAACTCTTGGTCTGAAGGCCATTGTGGCGCCGAATGAAGTGTTTGCTGCGACCCTAGAGGAAGAACGAGGATTGCCAGCGCAAAGATGAGCCGACAAGAGGACCTAAACATAGGGAGTACCGTCCCGATGGCGCCACCGTGAGGTAACAGTTATATGGGGGACGATTTTACGGTATTCCCGACACGGCCCGATGTCAATTTCAAAATCTGGGTGGTTTCCTAATTTAGAACACCGCACGGAAACGAGGTTCTGGCCCCGCAACTGCTAAACAAGCGGTTCTGGTTACGCGTAGCTTGAGTCACCGATTTGTGAAGCGTCTACGGCACCGGCCGTCGCCGCCTCTTCACTCCTGGCGGCGGCACTCTTAGCGACTGCCGCTCTCTGTACCCATTCTTGGATCTGGCGGTTGTCGTCTCGGGGGTCAAAGCGCAAGCCGACCAGTTCTTTCGTCTTCCACCAAACCACCGCGCCGACCCTAACCGGAAAGCCTGACGGCAAGGCGAACGTCAGCAGTACCGGGTATGCCATCGCAAGCTGGCCTGCGTGCTCCAGAGACATGCCGCTTGTTCCCAATTGCACGCTGCGGGCGGTGAAGGCGAGGTCGTGTCCTTCCACTCTGACCTCGGTGGTCAGGTATGCCCGTGGATGCTGACGACGCGGAAAGATGACAGCCTTGATGCGGTTAGCCTGCGACCTGCGCAAGGCAGAAAGCCTCCGTAAGATTCGTCTCACTGGCATCTTGGTAGGGCGTCCCGAGCCGAGTTGACTCTAGTCCTCGGAACAAAGAGTTTGGAAGGGTACTTTGGTGCTGGCACGAAGAGTATTTAGGCCGACGCGCGCTTTTCTGCCAGTTTGACCGATGCCAGCGTTTCCTGACCGCGGTGACTGCCTTTATTCAAATGACCGCAACGCCATACCTGTTAAGGGACTCACGTTTGTGCGTCGCCATTTTCAACTTCTGACCGAATCCTGCAGCCGCTACGAGCCCTAGACTAGCGTGCTCGCGGAAGTCGATCTTCATAACCTTCGGTTGTACCCAAGCTGGGCGTAGAATCATGTTGTCAATGTCTCCCCGCGCCATCATCCGCGAAGCCCTGCGCGCGCTGTTCCGCAACAAGATGCGCAGCACGCTGACCGTGCTGGGCATCACCATCGGCATTGGCGCGGTGATCTGCGTGGTCGCCATCGGGCAGGCCGGCTCGGCGCAGGTCCAGGAACAGCTCAACAATCTCGGCGACAACTTTATCTGGATCGAGGCGGGATCGCGCGCCCCCAACGGCATCCGCAGCGGCAGCCACGGCACCAAGACGCTGCTGCAGAGCGACGTCGAGGCCATCGTCAAGCAGGTGCCGCTGGTCAAGCTGGCCTCGGCCAACGTGGATTCCCGCATTCAAATCATTTACGCAAACAAGAACTGGAACACCGGCTATCGCGGGGTGGCGCCGGAATGGTTCACCATCAAGCGCTGGTCGCTATCGATGGGCGCACCCTTCACGCAGGCCGACGTGGACCGCGCCAGCGATGTTTGCGTCATCGGCGAAACCGTGCGCCAGCAACTGTTTGATGTCGAGGACCCCATCGGCAAAGTCATCCGCGTGAAAAACCTGCCCTGCCAGGTGATGGGCGTGCTGGCGCCCCGGGGACAAACCGCCTTTGGCCAGGACCAGGACGACACCATCGTCATGCCCTACACCACCGCGCAGAAAAAACTCAAGGGCAACAGTTGGCTCGACGATATCGTCTGCTCGGCGGTTTCCGCGGAGGCCATCAATCCCGCCATCCAGCAGATTTCCGCGCTGCTGCGCGAGCGCCACCACATTCGCCCCGGCCAAGACGACGACTTCAACATCCGCCGCCCCGACGAATTCATCAACACGCAACTGGAAGCCCGCCGCACCTTCTCGTTGCTGCTGATCTCGATTGCCTCGGTCTCGCTGCTGGTGGGCGGCATCGGCATCATGAACGTGATGCTGGTTTCGGTGACCGAGCGCACCCGCGAAATCGGCGTGCGCATGTCGATCGGCGCCACCGACAGCGACGTCGCCATGCAGTTTCTCGGCGAGGCCGTGATGCTCAGTCTGTTCGGGGGCCTGATCGGTGTCGCGTTCGGGGTCGTCGGCTCCTACCTGGTGGGACGCGCGCTGCGCTGGCCGATGGAAATCCCGCCGCAGGCGATCGTCATCGCTGCCCTGTTCGCCGTCGCCGTGGGCGTGTTCTTCGGCTTCTATCCCGCGCGCAAGGCCTCCAAGCTCGACCCCATCGAAGCTCTCCGCTACGAGTAGGCGGCAAGGGTCGGGACGCCAAGCTCACACAGGGCTGTGCGTTGCATCACCGTTTTCCTGAAATCAATGACATAGCGTCAGCACGGAGCGCCGGCTAGCACCCCGCCTATCCTCTTCCCATTTCCGGGAATGCGGGCTTTCGCGTGTCGCGCGCAGTGCTTTTTGTGACACGGAGGTTCCGATGAAGATCCGGCTCACGATCCTCGCACTAGTCCTGATTCCCGTTCTGGTGGCAGGCGGATTCGCGGTAACCAAGACGCCCATGTCCGCGCCCGTAGTGGCGGTTCTGGGCGCGGTGATGATCTGGCTCGCCTACACCCGCTACGCCCGGCGCATTGATGCCGAAGTCATCCGTCCCGATGACAAGAAGGCGACGCCGGCGCGCATGTACATGGACGGGGTGGACTTTATGCCCACCAGCCGCAACGTGCTGTATGGGTATCACTTCAAGTCCATCGCGGCGGCGGGCCCCATCGTCGGCCCGATTGCCGCGGCCACGCTGTGGGGCTGGATGCCGGCCCTGCTGTGGCTGACGCTGGGTGTCTCGTTCCTGGGCTGGGCGAGCGACTACTCGGCCATCGTGGTGGCCGTCCGCAACGACGGCAATTCGCTGTCCGCCATTGCCCACCGGCTGATCTCGCCGCGCGCCCGCATCATCCTGTTCGTCTTCATCTTCTTCTACCTGTTGCTGCTCGCGGGCGCATTCGTCGGCATCATGGCCGGCATTTTCGATCCGCGCGCCGACGTCCCGTTCGGCATCTTGATGCTCGCCATCATGGGCCTGCTGATGGGGCAGATGCTCTATAAGTGGAAGATGGACCTGATCTTGGTGACCTTCATCGCCGTGGCGCTCACTCTGGGCGGCATGGCGCTGGGCGCAAAGGGAATCAGCAGCGCGAAAGGCGTCACGCCCGATGGCAAGCCGGCGGCCACCATCGTGTTCGGCGGCCCGGTGAATTCCGTCGTCGAGAAGGTTGGCAACGGGCTGAACCGGATCACCGGTGGCGAACCCATGTACACGGTGGTGGACCCGACCAAGGCCGACCCGCGGCTGGCGACCACCGTCATCACTGCCGACGGCAAGATTGTTCCCAAGTACGTGGACAAGAGCGGCGCCATCAAGATGATGCCCTCGTTCGTCTTCTGGTGCCTGATGGTGTTCCTGTTCTCCTATCTCGGGACGGTGCTGCCCATCTGGCGATTCGCTCAGCCGACGAACTATATTGGGTTCTGGGTGACGTTCATTACCATCGGACTATCCGCGCTCGGCGCCATTGTCGGCGGTGTGCGCGCGCTGTTCGGCAATCCCGAGATGATCAAGGCGGTCACCTTCCAGACCAAGGTGTTCTCCACCTTGATGCCGATGAGCCAGGCCAAGGACGCGGCCGGCAACATCCTGCAGGCGCTGCCCGCCATCCAGCCGATCTGGCCAATGCTGTTCGTGACCATCGCCTGCGGCGCCATCTCGGGCTGGCACGCGCTGGTGGGCTCCATCGGCACGGCGCGGCAGTTGGAATATGAAACCGACGCGCTTCCGGTCGGCGGCGGCGGCATGTTCTCCGAGAACGCGCTCGCACTCCTCTCGCTGGTGGCGGTTTCCATCGCCGGCGGCGCAGGTGCGGGAGCCTTCGCGGCGGGTGTAGGCAAACTGCTCGGGATGGTGACCTTCGGCGCCATTGCCCCGGCCTACGGTACCGCCCTGGGCTTCGGCGTATTCGTTGTCATCGTGCTCACCATGGTGCAACTGGTCTTCCGCGTCATGCGCGTCACTTTGGGCGAGTGGCTGGGCGATACCTGGGCTGGGTTCAAGAACGCGCACATCTCTGCCATCGTCTCCATGGGTCTGGCGCTCGTGCTCGTGCTCAGCGGCACCTGGATTTACCTCTGGCAGTTGTTCGGCGCATCCAACCAGTTGATGGCGGCGCTGAGCCTGCTGATCGTCAGCCTGTGGTTGAAGTCCATCGGACGCAGTCCGCGCTATGCCTTCTGGCCGATGATCTTCATGTACGTCACCACCATGGCGGCGATCCTGGTCACCGCATATAACTTGTACGCCAGCATCCTGTCCAATCCCAAGATTGCAGCGCAGCCGATTAACAGCTTCGGCGCGATTGCGATGCTGATCGTGGCCGGCCTGCTGTTCATTGCGGCCATCCTGATCGCCTGGGACGCGTTCAAGGCCTGGCGGAAGCTGGACGTGAAAGGCGCCACGCCCACTCCGACTCGCGACCGCGAGCGCGAGCTGGTGTCGGCGCACGACTAAAGGCAGTGGTCGCTAGTCCGGGCCGGGCTACCGACTGCGAACTACGAAAGCAGGGAGCTGATGCTGCGTATGGCTTCGAACACCTCGCGCGGCTCGTGCTTGCGGAGTTGATCGAGCCGCCACTGCGCTTCGAGGTGAGGTGCGGTGGCGCGGACGGTGAGTCGGACCAGCCGGCAGCCCTCCAACGTGGCCGCCGCAAGCGCGTCGGCAGCGCTGCGCTGGAGCCGGGGAGCTAGGGCAACGAGCGGCGCGGGAGCGGTGACACTTTCCCAGCCCTCGGGCTTCCCGGGCGTTCCGAGGGTCCACGATTTCGGGTCGTGGGCCTCGATTTCGATTCGCGGGCGCTGCTGCAGTGTCGCGCGGAAAACCAGCAGGTCGCGGCGGCCGCGCAGCCGGGCGATCCACCAGAGCAGCGCGACGTCGCGCGGTTCGAGCACCACCAGCACCGCGGCCTCGCGGAAGGGCGCTTTCGCCGGGTGGATTTTGAGCTCGACGACGGAGGAGCCGAGCCAGCGCAGCGTGGTCTTGCCGCCGATCAGCGGCAGGCCCTGCTGCAGCCAGGTCAGCGCGGCTTCGCCCTTGCGGACGTTGTAGTGCGTGCCGGCAGCGAACCAGCCGACCACGAAGATGACGACGACGATGAACAGAGCGAGATTGAGCGACATGCCAAGCGCCAGGGAACTAGGATTGTAGCGCGGCGCGGTCAGGCTGCGACGGATGAACATGGGGGCAACGGCAGTGTCAGGTGACGCATGGCGCAAGATCCGCGAGTTCATCCACGGCTTTTGCGCCTATGAGTTCGAGCGCCAGGCGCTGGAGATGCGCGGCGAGCTCGAGTCGGCGTTCATGCTGATCACCTTCGGCGACATGATCGGCGTCCCCGTGCTGCCGCCCTTGTACTCGCTGCGCCTGCTCCCCTACGTCGTCCCGGCCATCGAGAAGTGGAAGCGTCGCGTCATGCGGGAGCGCGATTTGTCGGATAAGGAAGAGTTTCACCTGCACGGAGTTTGAAGGATTGCGGAATTGCACAACTGCGGAATTGCGGAATTCAAAGCCCAATAACGAATTTGCAACTTGGCGTTTCAGTTCCGCAATTCGGCAATTCCGCAGTTTCGCAATTGAGGAGACTTATGGCAGACGAACCGAAAGACGAAAAACAGGGCTTGTTCAGCAAGATCAAGGAGATCGCCTACGGGATGAGCGCTCATGACATGTCGCGCTACGCCATGCGTACCCGCGCCAGCATGGAGCACCTGTTCATCCTGATCACCATGGGCGACCTGATCGGCGTTCCCATCCTGCCGCCGTATTACTCGCTGCGCCTGCTCCCTTACGTGGTGCCCAACATCGCCACCTGGAAGCGCCGCATGCTGCGGGAGAAGGACGTTTCCGACGCCATGTTTTAAAGGCAGGTTCTCGGTCTTCGGTCGTCGGTTTACGGTTAATGACCGGGTTTTGCTTACCGATAACCGCTGACCGACAACCGACAACCGCAATTCGTACGCACTCATAAAGGATTCACTCATGTCATTCCGCGAAACTTTCGAAGCTAACAAAGAACGGCGTTACATCATGTTCGGCGGCAAGGGAGGCTTGGGTAAAACCACCTTCTCCGCCGCCACCGCCTTCTGGCTGGCGCAGCAGGGACACAAGGTCCTGGTCTTCTCCGTGGACCCGCAAGCCTCGCTCAGCGACATTTTCCAGAAGGACATCTTTGGCAAGGGCGCGGTCAAGATCATGGACAACCTCTACGCCCAGGAGATTGACGCCGACAGCCACATCAAGAATTACCAGAACGAAATCCGCAAGAAGATCCTCGACATGTACGGCCTGGCGGAGGTGCCGGAGGAGATTGAGCACTACATCCAGGCGGCCTCGGCCGAGCCCGCGATGGAGGAGTCGGCCATCTTCGATGCCGTGGTCGACATCGTCGTCGGCGGCGACTACGACTACTACATCTACGACTTGGTTCCGCTCGGCCACGCCCTCTACTACCTCTCCATGGCCAAGGTCTACGACGAGTGGATCAACCGCATCACCAAGCTGCGCGAGGAAATGCGTCAGCACGAAGTGATGGTGGCGCGCATCAAGCGGCAGAAGACGACCGAAGAAGACCTGGTTCTGAACGAGTTGCTGTACATCAAGAACCGCATCAACCAGTCGTCGGGAATTTTGACCGACCGGGACAAGACCGCGTTCTTCTTCGTCGTGGTGCCGGAGGAGATGATCATTCTCGACACCCAAAAGGCGGCGCAGTTGTTCGCCAAGTTCGACGTGCCTATTGCCGGCTACGTCGTCAATCGCGTGCTGCCGGCCGAGTTGGCGGGCAAGGACATACCGCCCTACCTCCAGAACCGCCTCAAGATGCAGGGACACTACCTGGAAGAAATTGATCTGACCTTCGGCAAGCAGGTGGTCAGCCGCGTTCCCGAGCTGGAGCGCGACGTCACCGGCCTGAAGATGATCGAGAAGCTTGCCGATATCATGTACGGCAACGGAAACGGGAGGCACTGAGCCATGCCGGGGATTAATCACTCACTCACCGATTACATGACCGACCACCCGCAGTTGAAGTTCTCCTTCTTCGGCGGCAAGGGCGGCGTGGGCAAGACCGTCATGGCCGGCGTGACGGCGCTTCATCTGGCGTCGCAGGGCAAGCGCGTCATGCTCGCCTCCACCAACCCGGTGCACTCGCTCAGCGGCCTGCTCGACCAGGACGTCTACGGCAAGGCCACTCCGGTGAACAACGTTCCCAACCTCTGGGCCTACGAGATTGACACCAAGGAAACCATCGAGCGCTCCAAGCAGGACATCAAGACCAAGATCCGCTGGTTCCTGAAGTTCGCCGAGATTTCCACCCAGGCCGACATGTTCGTGGAGAGCGCCACCATGAATCCGGCCTTCGAGGAGTCGGCGATGTTCGAGAACATGGTGGACCTGATGTTCAAGAACGAGTACGACGCCTACGTCTTCGATACCGCGCCCACCGCTAACGCCCGCCGCCTGCTCGGCATGAGCAAGGTGTATTCGCTGTGGGTGAACAAGATGGTGAAGTCGCGCGAGGAAGCGCAGTCGCTGCGCGACCTGTTCTCTTTCACCAAAAAGAAGGAAGCCGACCCGCTGATGGATTACCTGCTCAGCTTCCGCGAGCGCATCGCGCACGCCCGCGACCTGCTTACCGACCCAGCGCTCACCGCGTTCTTCTTCGTGACCTTGCCGGAGGCGCTGCCCATCGCGGTGATCAAGCGCTTCATCAACTGGTTCCACGATTTCGGCATTCCCGTCGGCGGCGTCATCGTCAACATGCTGATCGACAAGGCCCAGGTGCGCTCCGACTCGCCCGAGTTCGTGCGCAACCGCGTGGCCATGCAGGACAACTACATGGCGGAAATCTGGCGCGACTTCGACAACGTGCGCGCCGTCCTGCCGCTGTTCGATAACGAAGTCCGCGGCACCGCGGCGTTGAGGATGGTGGCAGACTTCGCCTTCCCGCAACCGGTCGCGGCCGGAATGAGCAAGTAAGCGAATTAGTCGTCCTTGATCCCACCCTTCGAATCGCGGAGGGTGGGTTCCCACATTTTGGTAGCGAAGGGGACGGGCGCCACCCGCCAGTTCCATCCGTGATACCTGCTACATCTAGTCTGTAGATATACAGTCATCATTTGAACAGACTTGCACCGATGCCGCAACCGCATCCGAATGCCATCCTAGCTCATAATCTGCGTGCGCTGAGGCGTGCGCGGGGCTGGTCGCAGGAAGTCATGGCCGAGAGGTGCGGGTTGCACAGGACCTACGTCGGTGCGATTGAGCGGGGAGAGCGCAATGTGACGCTCGAAACCTTGAACGATCTCGCAATCGCTCTGCGCACGTCACCGGCAGAACTCATTTCCGAAAGCCGCGGCCACCGTGGGAAAAGTTCCATCAGAGTTTCTTAAGCGCATTAAAGGCGTGACGAACAAGCGAGCGCGGCTCGTGCTTGATCGCATCGCCAAGAACGGAAGCATCACGACGGAGGAACTCAAGGACATCGGGTACGACCACCCACCCCGCGCACGAATGGATGCGCTCGATCTCGGCTTTCCCATCATTACGAAGCGGGTGAAGAGTTCGTCTGGCAAGTCCATCGCCGCATATTCTTTCGACCTCAAGCAGAGCGTATGCGATTCCAGGGCCGGTCGCATCGCGCTGCCGAAGCGGAACCGGGAGGAAATCATCGCGGTTGCTGGTCACAAGTGCCAACTCTGCGCCGCCAAGCACGATCTCCAGGTAGACCATCGCGTTCCATTCCAAGTTGCTGGCGAGTCGCTGAAAGACAAGCCTGATTCCTACATGGTCCTTTGCGGCTCGTGCAATCGGCGAAAGTCATGGATTTGCGAGCACTGCGCCAACTTTGCGCAGCTCAAGAGTATTGCGAAATGCCAAAGCTGTTACTGGGCAAATCCGCAGATGCACACACACGTTGCGCTTGAGGAGATACGCAGAATCGACTTGGTCTGGGAAGGTGACGACGCGAAGGCTTTTGACACTATCCGCGAAAAGTGCAAGCGTGAGGGTAGAGACCTCCCAACCGCAATCAAGGAACTTGTCAGGTCAGGAAAATAAAGCCGCTTGCGCACCGAACTGCTTCAGCGGCACTGGACGAGTCGGGTGCGACTGGTCTGCGAGTCCCGGCGACAAGTAGACCGACTCGACGGTCACATCCTCCTTCCCATTCAACGTTGCCTGACTCGAACGACCGACCTCCAACAGGACACGATGCGCATTCAGGTGTGCTGGAAGCGCTTCGCCGTAGGTCTTGCCACCACAGTGGCCGTCGTAGCTCAGCAGATATTCAATTCGACGTGCGGTCAGGTCTTCGAGCTGCTTGACCATTGAACTCCGCGCCACGCCGTTTATGTAGCGCCTGTCCCTGCCTTCACTCGTACCTTGGTACGGTGGGTCCATGTAGATCAGGTCGGTGTCAGTTGCGCTGCTCAAAACAGAGCGGAAGTCTCCACACACAACTTCGCAGCGGCCACTAAGGACCCTGTGAGCACCCTCAATCTCTTTGCCCATCGTGTCCGGGTGGGTTCCGCGCCGACGCTTGTCCGCTGACTGATTGAACTGGCCTGCGGTGCTGAACCGCACGGCGTTCTTGACGCATCGTGCCAGAAGGAAGAGCAACTTTGCCGGGTCGTGGTCGCAATTGAATTGGTTGCGAATGGCATTGAACCGGTCTATCGGGTCGCCGCGCAATTGCGATTCCCACAGTTCCCGGTATGCTGCGCTCAACCTTGATGGTTCGTTCAGGATTGCGCGCCAGATATCAGTGAGCGGCTTGAGAATGTCTGCGATCACATATTCGCGGAAAAGATTCTTCTGTGCTGCCGCGAGTGTGATTGCCGCTGACCCTGCAAACGGCTCCACCAATCGTCGGAACCGCTGTGGGGGAACGAACGAGAGAATTGCGGGCGCCAGCAGCCGCTTGCTGCCCTGATACGGAATCGGATGTGGAGTCTCGAAACGCATTGGCTGCTACATATATACATCGTATGTACGCCAGAAGGAAGCGCGAGGAAAGCGGTCCGCTTTGTGCGATTTGCAGGAATGAGAATTTTCCCAATACCGAAGGGCGGGAATGCGAATTCTTCCGCACCCAGCATCAGCCCGCAGCCTATCCGGGCTGCTATCTTGTCAACCCCCCAAAACCCGAAGTTTCCCCGCACGCTGTTGAAAATGCTGGAGAAATATCGCCGCCATATGTGGCGGGTTTACCCCTCAAGTTTGCTAAGCTCAGAATAGGGACCATTATGGCCGACTCTTCGATGGCGCGCCTTACTCCGCCGGTCGCTCCCACATGCACTCGCCACTGGCCACCAGCCACTGACCACTCCTTCCCCACGGTTACCGTGAGTTTTCGACGGTATACCGTGGCTAAGTAATTGATTCCACTACTCACACACCCCAGGGGGGTATATGAAAACTGATTGCACTACTAACGCCAACCTCGCTCGCCCTTCGACAATGTGCGTGCGCGCCATCGTCCCTTTGTTTGATAATGAGGTCCGCAGCACAGTGACGTTAAAGATGACGATGGCGGACTTAGCCTTCCCACAACCGG
Source organism: Terriglobia bacterium (assembly GCA_020073185.1). Classification (NCBI taxonomy): domain Bacteria; kingdom Pseudomonadati; phylum Acidobacteriota; class Terriglobia; species Terriglobia bacterium. The sequence goes on along the minus strand of JAIQFT010000016.1, from coordinate 24,481 downwards.
TCGCCGGGATGAGCCAATGAGCGAATTGAAAGTCGCTGTCTATGGTGTCGGCGGAGTCGGAGGATACTTCGGCGCCGTGCTCGCGCGCGCAGGCAATCCCGTATCGCTGATTGCGCGTGGCGCACATCTGCAGGCCATTCGCGAAAAGGGCCTGCGCATACAAACGCCGAAGGAAGAGTTCACCATCACTCCTGCCGCGGCCAGCGACAATCCCGCCGACATTGGACCGGTGGACATCGTCCTCGTCGGCGTCAAAGCCTGGCAGGTGCCCGCTGCGGCCAAAGCGATGCGCCCGCTGGTGAAACCGAACACGCGTGTCGTGCCCCTGCAGAATGGCGTGGAAGCCGTCGACGACCTGGTGCAGGTGCTCGGTCGCGAGCACGTGTTGGGCGGATTGTGCCGCATCATCGCCTCCATCGCCGCCCCGGGGGTGATCAAGATCGGCGGCATGGAGCCGATCGTCGTGCTCGGGGAACTCGACGGTTCGGAACTGGCAGGCAACGCCCGCGCGCTGCTGGAAGCGTTTCGCGCCGCCGGTGTCAACGTGAAGGCGGTGCCGGACATCCAGTCGGCATTGTGGGAAAAACTGCTGTTCATCACCGCGGTAAGCGGGGTCGGCGCTGTGTCACGCGCTAACGTAGGCGAAGTGCGTCAGTCGCCGCCTACGCGCGCGCTACTGCAGCAAGTAATGGAGGAAGTGGCGGCGGTCGCGCGCCGGCGTGGCGTGCGCCTCGCCGACGACATCGTCACGCGCACCATGGCGTTTATCGACACCATGCCCAAGGAAGGTACCGCCTCCATGCAGCGCGACGTCGCGGACGGGCGTCCGTCCGAATTGGAGGCCATCATCGGCAGCGTAGTCCGCTTCGGCATGGCTGGCGGCGTGCCCAGCCCTGCCACCCAGTTCATCTACGCCAGCCTGTTGCCGCAAGAGGCACGGGCCCGCTCCGGCCATTGAGCACTCCTGGGTGGAGCAGGGCTTCAGCCGCTGAGGGACTTTCGCCGGATGCACCGCAGGGGCTAAAGTCCGCTTGCTTTTTTGCCTCACAGAAACCGCCGGCCTGAAGGCCTGCGCCACCCCTTCATGCAGACTACTTCTTGCCCCGGCTCTCCACTTGCAGGTTGTTGGTAACCGCGAACGTGCCCGGCACGCTCTTAGCCTGCATTTCCGCCATCTGCTTGTCGGCCGGGTTGTTCACCACCCCGACCAGCGTCACGTGACCGTTCTTCACGATGATGTGGATGGAAGGCACCGCGCCCCAGGAATACTTGCTCAGCCCGTCGAAGCCGTAGATGGCGTGGTACTCCGCGCGCCGGATGCGGTCGTCCGCCGGCGATGTCGGCAGCACCTCGATGTCGTTGACCACCTTGTCCACGCCCTCGATGTGCTTCACCGCGGACTCCGCGTCGGACTTGGTGGATGGATTCGTTACCTGGCCGGAGAGCTTGACCGTGTACCCGTTCACCTGAAACGCGAGGTTATCCCAGACGCTGTAGTAAGGCAGCATCAGCAGCTCGTGCAGGACCTCGCGGGTAATGCGCTGCGTCGGTTCGGCGCCGCCGAGCTTCTCGCGCTCCTGCGGCAGCGCGGTGGTTTGGGCAGACAAGGTGGCGGCAAAGAAAACGAAAGTGAAAATCAGGCACACTTTCCGCATGCTACTCACCTCCCTTATTTACGATGCGGCGAGGAGGGTTGGCGTTGAGCTGAATCGGCGTTCTGTAACGCACCTTGGCGGTTTACGTGTAGAGCAACGCGGCATCGGTGCAGCGCGCCGCGAGGCTGGCGACGAGGGCGGACGGCCCCTGCACCACCATGCGCTGGTGATAGAGCAGCAGGGCGCGCAACCCGGCAGCCTCTTCACCGCCGCCGGCACGCCCGGGGCCGCCGTGCAGACAACTGGGCACGACGTTGCCATGCCCGGTGTGCTGGGCGCCGACGGAACCGTCTACCACCATAATGCGCCCGTGCAGATCGCCGATACCGAGTACCGTTTGCTCGACGAATTGCGGATCATTAGAAAAGATGGAGCCGACCAGGGAACCGAGGCCGCGGCGGGCGATCGCAATCAAGTCGCCGGTAGAGTCGTAGGCCACCAGCGTAGCCGCCGGACCAAAGACCTCGACATCGTGCACGGCGCCGGCACTGAGCCCGTCGGTGCAGGCGAGCAGCGTGGGTTGGACGAAGGCGGCGCGCTGCGCATCGGCGTCGATCGGTTGGAAATTGTCATCGCCGCCAAATACCACCGTGCATTCGTTCTTCAATTGCGCGATTCCCTTCAGGCACGCGGCCTGCTGCGACTTGCTGACCACCGGACCCATTTTCACTTCCGGATTGCGCGGATTGCCGACCTTCACCGCGGCGAGCTTGGCGGCGATGGCATCGCCCACGACTTTCAACTGCGCGCGCGGAACCAGTATGCGGCGGATCGCGGTGCATTTCTGGCCGGTTTTGAGGGTCATCTCACGCACCACCTCCTTCACCAGCAAGTCGAACACGTCGCTACCGGGCGCACCGTCGGGGCCGAGAATCGTGGAGTTGATGCTGTCAGCCTCGAGGTTGACGCGCACCGAGCGGGCGAGCACGTTAGGATGCGAGCGGATTTTCATGCCGGTCTGCGCCGAGCCGGTGAAGCAGATGACATCTTCCTCGCGCACGTGCTCGGGGAGGTCGTGCGCCGCTCCGCATAGGATGGAGAGCGCGCCTTCGGGCAGAACATTGGCCTTGACGATATCTTCCACCATGCGTTGCGTGAGCCACGCCGTGGCCGAGGCCGGCTTCACCACGACGGGCACGCCGGAAAGCCACGCCGGCGCGGCCTTCTCGCAGAACCCCCAGGCGGGAAAGTTGAAGGCGTTGATGAAAACGGCGGCGCCTTTGCGCGGCATGAGGAAGTGCTGCCCGACGAAGGCACCCGTTTTCGAGAGCGCGACCACGGCGCCTTCTTTGAGCATGGTGCCGTCCCCCAGCGCGCGTCCGGCCTTGGCGTAGTGCTTCATGGTGTAGATTGCGCCGTCCACGTCGAAGGAGGCGTCCGCCTCGGTGGCGCCGGAGTTCTGCACAGAGATGCGGAAGTATTCCGCGCGATTGGCCGCCAGCACCTCGGCAACCTTGGCCAGCAGGTCGGCGCGTTGCGCGTAGGAGAGCGCCCGCAGCGCCGGGCCGCCGTGCTGGCGCGCGAATTCGAGCACCGCGCCGGCATCGATGTTTTCGGACGAAACCCGCGCCAGTTCTTCGCCGGTGACCGGGTCCAGCAGCGCCTCGCCGCTGCCCGCGCCTTGCTGCCACTGCCCGCAGACATAGTTCGCCAGCTTCATCTCCGCTCCTGAATGTCGTTGGTCGTTTGTCGTTAGTCGTTGCGCGAACCGCTAAGGGTCAACGACGAACGACGATCATGCCGCCCGGGAATCCACAGCCCCGGCAATTAGAGTCTACCGGACGCCGCGCGGCTTCACACCAACCGCCCGGCGCGAAGAACCACGACCGCGCGCCAGTCGGGAGGCCAACCGGCGCACTCGCGCCTCGAGCTCGCGCTGGCGGATGAAGTCGGGTGAGCCACGGTGCATCATTTCGCGCCGCACCCAGTCCAGCGCTGCAAGCACTTCGTGGATGGACGGCGGCCGCTGCATGATCAGAATTTTAGTCCCAGAGCGCTGCTCAAGAACCGCGCCAGCGGCGCCATGGTGCGGCACGCGCCAGCCAACACCGGCATGAACCTGGGGCTACACACTTGCTGGTCGCTGAAGTCGACGGAGGTCCCCAGGTCCTTCAGCTTGAGGTCTTCGACGAACGCGTGGTCGGGCGCAAATCCCCGCGGCGGGCGGCTCAGCTTGTTCGCGTCGTCCCAGTTCAACAGGCCGCGAACTCTTCTCCATTCCTCGGCGCGTGCCGTGATCGCGGTACGCACCTGCAACAGGACCGGCGGCTCCGGATGCCATAGTCCGGCGGCGGCAAAGCACCCGCCCGGCTCCAAGTGCAGGTAGAAGCCGGGTGAATGGACGTCGCGCCCGGCATGGGAAAAGCGCATTGCCAGATGAGTTTTGTAAGGGCGCTTGTCGTGGGAGAACCGCGTGTCACGATAGATGCGGAACAGCGATCCCCGGCTGGAGCGCGGATCGGAGACCAGGTAGGGCGAGATCTCGAATAGCGGTCCGGCAAAATCGGCGATGAAGTTCAGCGCCGGCTGGCGAACGCAGCGTTCATATTCCTGCTTGTGACGCAGAAACCAGTCACGGTTGTTGTTGCGCTTGAGCCGCTTCAGGAAGTCGAATAGTTCTGCAGTGAAATAGGCGGGCATAACCCGTAGTGTAGCCGGGCAGTTGCCTTCGCCTCCAGCGCAGGTGCCAAGACAGGACCGGCGAGTCAGCGCTTGCAGCGCCGTATCCCGCTTGCACGATGTCACGTGATGCAGGTCACACCCTTGAGCCCGTTTCCTGGCACAACGCACAGCCTTGCTCCAGCGGCAGTGCCCTGCGGCCGCGAACGACAGCATTGGCGGGGGGTAGGAATGAAGCCCGGTTTCCTTGAGTGGGTGTGGTGTTGATCACAGGCTGGACTACCGAGCGGCAGGCCGCCGGTCATTCCTTTTGCGCGGGTTCGGTGACCGTGGGGCGCGCGCGGACAAATTCCTCGTACGCGGCGCGGCTGGCAATCTCGTCCAGCAACCGGCGCCGGTCTTCCTCTGTCATGTTGCGGGCAAGAATTTCGCGGCGCTGCCGGCCGACGTGCTCTACCCAGTGCTCGTATTCCGGCCCGAACTGCTGCTCCAACTCCACACGCAGGCGGTGCGCCAGGGCAGGACTCTGCCCGCTGGTGGAGACGGCAATCTGCAATGCTCCACGGCGCACGACCGCGGGATAAAAGAAATCACAGTGCTCCGGATCGTCTACGACATTGCACAGCATCCCCCGCTCGGCGCTGGCGCGAAAAACTGCTTCGTTCACACTAGGGGAATCGGTAGCGGCGATCACCAGAAACGTGCCGTCAAGGTCGTGAGGCACGAACTCACGCTGATGCCAGGTGAGGCGGGCTGCCCGCGCCTGCTCCTGGACCCATTCACCGGCGCGCGGCGCAACCACGATCACCGGCGCGCCGGCAGCCAGCAGAGCCTCCGCTTTGGAGGCCGCAACCTCACCCGCGCCTACCACGACGCATCGGCGGGCCCGCAATCGGACCAAAATGGGAAACAGGTCCATCCCTCATCCTCGCTGCCAGGGGGCTTCGCGATATCAACATGGTACCCCAGCGGGACCCGCATCAACAGCGGTCATTGCGCCACTTCGTCCGGCAGGCGGCGCACCCCCACTATCACATCGTGCCTGTGATCACTGTCTTTATGGCCTGTGATGTACTCGCCGATCACATCCTTGCTTGACCCGGGTCACATTCAGCGCGTTCTAGCGGGCCTAGGCTGAACCGTTAGCCCACTTGCATTCCTGCGGAAATTGGCAGGAGGCAAAGGAGACATCATGGCCGATGCCACCAACGGAAAACCGAAAACCGAGCTGCTGGACCAGTTGGAACAAGGCCCATGGCCCAGCTTCGTCAAGGAAATCAAATCAGCCTCGCAAAGCAGCGAAAAAGCAACCGACCTGCTCCGCCAGTTGGAACGTTCCTACGAGGAGAAGAAGGGGCACTGGAAGCACGGCGGCATGGTCGGCGTGCTCGGCTATGGCGGCGGCGTAATCGGCCGCTACAGCGACCTCCCGGAAGAATTTCCCCAGGTCGCGCATTTTCACACCATGCGCGTGAACCATCCCGCGGGATGGTTTTACACCAGCGATGCGCTGCGGACGATCTGCGATATCTGGGAGCGGCACGGATCGGGCCTGACCAACATGCACGGTTCCACCGGCGACATCATCCTGCTGGGAACGACTACCGACCAACTTGAGCCTGCGTTCCAGGAATTGGCGCAAAACGGCTTCGACCTGGGCGGGTCCGGTTCGGCGGTGCGCACTCCCAACTGCTGCGTGGGCATGGCGCGCTGCGAGTGGGCCTGCTTCGACACCATGAAGCTGTGCTACGACGTCACCCAGGCTTACCAGGACGAACTGCATCGTCCGGCGTTCGCCTACAAGTTCAAGTTCAAGTTTGCGGGCTGCCCGAACGATTGCGTCGCCTCCATCGCGCGCGCCGATCTTTCCGTCATCGGGACGTGGAAGGACGACATCCAGGTTGACGATGCGGAGGTCGCCAACTACGCCGCCGCTGGCGTCGATATCCAGAAAGAGGTCTGCGATCTCTGCCCCACCAAAACCATGGGCTGGGACGGCAAGAAGCTCTCGATCGACAACCGCGAATGCGTGCACTGCATGCACTGCATCAACGTGCTGCCCAAGGCGCTGCGCCCCGGCAAGGAACGCGGCGCGGTCATCCTGATCGGGGCCAAGGCGCCGATCATGCAGGGGGCGCTGCTCTCCTCGGTCCTGATCCCGTTTGTTCCCGCGGCCGAACTGCTGGACACGTTGAAGGAACTGGTCAAACGGATCTGGGACTTCTGGGATGAGTACGGCACCAACCGCGAGCGGGTGGGCGAGTTGATTCAGCGCGTGGGCATGCCGGCGTTCCTGGACGGAATCGGTCTGGAACCGGTGGCGGAGATGGTGTCGGCGCCGCGTGACAACCCATACATATTCTTCGAAACCAAGAACGGAGGCGCGCAATGACAACGGCACCGAAGACTCCACGCATCACCGACATTGGACCGCCGCATTACCAGAAGTTCCTGCCTCCGTTGGTGAAGAAGAACTACGGGCAATGGAAGTATCACGAAATGCTGGCGCCGGGCGTGCTGTGTCACGTGGCGGAATCGGGCGACCGGCTGTACACCGTGCGCGCAGCCACGCCCCGGCTGATGGCGGTGCAGACGCTGCGTAAGTTCGCCGACCTGGCGGACAAGTACTGCGGCGGGCACCTCCGTTTTACCAGCCGCAACAATATCGAGTTCCTGCTGGAAGAGCGGAACAACATCGAGCCGCTCAAGCAGGAACTGGCGCAGCTTGGCTTCCCGGTCGGCGGGACGGGGAATTCGCTGAGCAACATCGTGCACACACAGGGCTGGGTCCACTGCCACTCGGCGGCGACGGATGCGTCCGGCATTGTGAAGGCGGTGATGGACGCGCTCTACGACCGTTTTACCCACCAGGACTTGCCGGCCAAGCTGCGCATCGCGATGGCTTGTTGCCTGAACATGTGCGGCGCGGTGCACTGTTCGGATATCGCCATTCTCGGCATTCATACGGTGCCGCCGAAAATCCAGCACGCCACCCTGCCCAAGGTGTGCGAGGTGCCGACGCTGATCGCATCGTGTCCCACCGGCGCGATCCGCCCGGCAACGTATGAGGGCAAGCCCTCGGTGGAGCTGATCGAGGAGCAATGCATGTTCTGCGGCAACTGCTACACGGTATGCCCGGCCATGCCAATGAACGACCCGGAGCACGACGGGCTTTCGATCTGGGTGGGCGGCAAGGTGAGCAACGCGCGCAGCGCGCCGAAGTTCTCCAAGCTGGCGGTTCCGTTCCTGCCCAACAATCCGCCGCGCTGGCCCGAGGTGGTGGATGCGGTGGTCAAGATCGTGGACGTGTACGCCAAGAACGCCCGCAAGTACGAACGCGTGGGCGAGTGGATCGAGCGCGTTGGCTGGCCGCGGTTCTTCCAGCTCACCGGGTTCGAGTTCACCCGCTACCACATTGACGACTTCAAACATGCCGGGTTGACGTATGCGAGGTCGGCGCACATCAAGTACTGATTGCGCCTGAGGCCCGCGGCAGCGGGAATGGGCTCATGGGGCTATTCAAGGAAGTCAAGAAGCCGGTGATCAAGGGGGCGACAGCGGGGTCTGGCGATGTCAGCCCGTTGCGCCCCCGTTATGTGGAAATGACGCCGCCGTGCGCGGACCGTTGTCCGCACGGAAATGACATCCGCGACGTGCTGGTCGGCTTGGCACAGGCGTCGGCGTACGGACGAACGCCAGCGCAGGCGTTCGAGCTGGCATGGAAGCGGATCGCCGAACGCAATCCGTTTCCCGCGATCTGCGGCAGGACTTGCCAACACCCGTGCGAGCTGGCGTGCAACCGCAAGGCGAAGGATGGCGCGGTCGCGGTTCACTTGGTCGAGCGATTCCTGGGCGATTATGCAATCGCGCACGGGTTCAAGCTCGCGAAGGCAACCGGCGCGGTCGCCGAAAAAGTGGCGATCGTGGGCGCCGGGCCGGCGGGACTCTCGTGCGCGTACCAGTTGGCGCGCCACGGCTACGCGGTAACGGTATTCGATGCCGCGCCGCAACCGGGCGGCATGATGCGCTACCGCATGCCGCGCAGCGTCATCCCCGGGGAGGTGCTGGACGCCGAGATTAAGAACCTGCTCGACTTAGGGGTGCAGATCAAATGCGGTTCGGCGATCGGGCGAGACGTAACCCTCGCCGATATTCGCCGCGATCACGCCGCCGTCTTCTTCGCCATGGGTTTGCAGAAGGCATCGCAGCTCGCCGTCCAACGCGATGGAGAGGGCGCCGTTGTGGTAGGCGAACTTGTTCCCGAGTCTCCTGCCGGCCCGTACGTGGAAGTCAGTGAGCTGGACGCGCGCGTCGCCAACACCATCAGTCCCGCAATCGCCCAGGGACGCTCGGTCGCGGAATCAATTCACGGTTTTCTGTCCGGCCGCCAGCCGGAGAGCAAAGCCGCCCCTCCCCCAGTAATCAAGGCGGAGCGGGTGAAGCTGGACTGGTATCCGGCGGCGCCGCCGCACGCTGAGGTTTCCCCGGCGATCCAGTTCGGCCTCACCGAAGCCGAGGTCGTCGAAGAAGCCAAGCGCTGCATGTCGTGCGGCATGTGCATGGACTGCGAAACCTGCTGGATGTATTGCACCAACAACTGTTTCGTGAAACTGCCCAAGGGCGAGCATTACAAGATCAAGCTCGAACTCTGCAATGGCTGCAAGAAGTGCGTGGAAGCATGCCCTTGCGGATACATCGAGCTGAACTAAGCGAGGTCAGAACCGTGCCGGTATTCGAATTCGAAGGACGCAAGTACGAAGTGGATGAAGACGGATTTCTGCAGGAACCCGAGCGCTGGAACCAGGACGTGGCCAAGGATTTCGCGCAAACCGAGGCGATCACCGACCTCACCGACGGGCACTGGAAGGTGATCAACTACATCCGCAACTACTATGTCCAGTTCGGCATCGCGCCCATGGTGCGGAAGCTCTGCAAAGAGACGGGATACAAGCTCAGCGAGATTTATCAGTTGTTCCCGTCCGGGCCGGCCAAAGGTGCGTGCAAGCTGGCAGGACTGCCCAAACCAACGGGCTGCGTGTGATGTTATGGCGAGCAGTGATGACCTGGTGGAGCAGTGGTTGGCGCAGACTCTGGAGTCCTTTCCCCACCTGAGCGCCAAGTTTCTGGCGTCGGAAAAGGATCGATTCCGCAACCCTGTGGGGCACGCGTTGCACACCAGCATGGCCGTATTGTTGCAGGAAGTGCTCGGCAACATGGACGCAGGCAACATCGCGCCGGCGCTGGACGCAATCGTGCGTATTCGCGTAGTGCAGGATTTCACGCCCAGCCAAGCGGTCGGGTTCGTGTTCCTGCTGCGGCCCATCGTGCGCGGATCGAATCCGGCGCGGCCGGCGATGATCGAGGCGCGCATCGATCAACTCGCGCTCATGGCGTTCGACCGGTACATGCTGTGCCGCGAGCAGATCGCCGAGATTCGCGCCAACGAGGCCCGGCGCCGCCTGCGGGTACGGCCGGCGCTGCGCCATCCGTGAGGCGAAGAGATGCAGGTGGTGTACGTATTCGGGGCCCTCGGCGCGGTCATGGTAGCCGCCGGGGCAGGAGTGTTGATCGGCGGGAGCGCGTGGATGGCCGCCGTCGCTTATGCCGGCTTTGCCGTCTTCCTCGCCGGCCTCTGCTACCGCGTCGTGCAATGGGCGGCGGCGCCGGTGCCGTTTCGCATCCCGACCACTTGCGGGCAGCAAGCATCACTGCCCTGGATCAAGAGCGCGTCGTTGGAGAATCCCTCAACCACCAGCGGCGTGCTGGGCCGCATGGGGCTGGAAATCCTCCTCTTCCGCTCGCTCTTCCGCAACAGCCAGGTCGGGCTCCGCGAGAGACGGCTGATCTTGTCCGAGCAAAAGTACCTCTGGCTGGCGGCGCTGGCGTTTCACTGGTCGTTGCTCATGATCCTGGTTCGACATCTGCGGCTGTTCATCGAGCCCGTGCCTGCGCTGGTCGTTGCGCTGGCACGCATCGATAGCTTTTTCCAACTCGGCGTGCCGGCCGTCTACGTCTCGGACATCGTGCTTGCGTGCGCGCTCGCGTACCTGCTGTTGCGCCGCTTCCGCGACCCGGTGGTCCGCTACATTTCGCAGTTCAGCGACTACTTCGCGCTGCTGACGCTGATCGGCATTGCCGCATCCGGCCTGTTGATGCGCTACGTGACCCGCGTGGACGTGGTCGCCGTCAAGCAGTTCGCGCTCGGGCTGGCGGCGTTTCACCCGGTGCATCCGGCGGCGCTGGGTTCGGTGTTTGCCGTGCACCTGACGCTGATCAGTGTACTGGCGGCGTACATCCCCTTCAGCAAGCTGATGCATATGGGCGGAGTGTTTCTCAGCCCGACCCGAAATCTTGCCAATAACAACCGTGCGAAACGGCACGTGAACCCCTGGAACTATCCGGTCAAGACTCACAGTTACGCGGAGTGGGAGGACGACTTCCGGGACAAGCTCAAGGCAGCAGAGATTCCGCTCGAGGCCGACCATGCCACCAGAGCTTCTGCAGATTGAGGCGAAAAAGCCGGGCGGTAACTGGAAGGACCCTGCGGTTCAATTCCGCAAGGGCGTCTTTTGTTATAGCGCCGCGGCCAAAAACGTCCGCGCCCTCGGTCTGCCGAATCCGCGCGACTGGCAGCCCTTCGACGCCGATTGGAAGCTCCCGCCCGACTGGAAACAGATTCTGCTGGCAGGCATGAAGGAGCGGTTGCAGAAATACCGGTCGTTCCGGCTATTCATGGACATCTGCGTGCGCTGCGGGGCGTGTGCCGACAAGTGCCATTTCTACGTCGGCTCCGGCGACCCGAAAAACATGCCGGTAGTGCGCGCCGAATTGATGCGCTCCGTGTACCGCCGCTATTTCACGCTGGCCGGCCGCATTTTTGGCTCACTGGCCGGCGGGCGCGAGTTGACGGAAGACATCGTCAAGGAATGGTTTTACTACTTCTACCAGTGCACCGAATGCCGGCGCTGCTCCGTCTTCTGCCCGTACGGCATTGATACGGCCGAGATCACCATGATCGGCCGCGAGTTGCTGAACCTGATCGGCTGCAACACCAACTGGGTGCTGGAGCCGGCGGCGAACTGCTTCCGCACCGGCAATCACCTCGGCATCCAGCCGCACGGCTTCAAGGACAGCCTGGAATTCGCGGCCGACGAACTGGAAGAGATCACCGGCATCCGGGTCGACGTCCCGATCAACCGCAAGGGCGCTGAAATTCTGTTCGTCATGCCGTCGGCCGATTACTTCGCCGAGCCGCACTACTACACGCTGCTCGGCTACATGATGCTGTTCCACGAGATCGGCTTGGACTTCAGCTTCAGCGCCTTCGCCTCCGAGGGCGGAAATTTCGGGCTGTTCAGCTCGCATGAGCTGATGAAACGCCTGAACGCGAAAGTGTACGAAGAAGCCAAGCGGCTGGGCGTGAAGTGGATCCTGGGCGGGGAGTGCGGCCACATGTGGCGCGTGCTTCACCAGTACATGGACACTATGAACGGTCCTGCCGACTTCCTGGAAAAGCCGGTGTCGCCGATCACTGGGACGAAATTCGAGAACGCGCGCTCGACGCGCATGGTGCACATCTGCGAATTCACCGCCGACCTGATTCACAGCGGCAAGTTGCGGCTCGATGCCTCGCGCAACGACCGCTGGAGGGTCACCTATCACGATTCCTGCAATCCGGCGCGCTCCATGGGCCTACTGGAGGAGCCGCGGTACATCATCCGCAACGCCTGCAACCGGTTCTTCGAAATGCCGGAGAACACGATCCGCGAGCAGACCTTCTGCTGCGGCAGCGGCGCCGGCCTGGGCACGGACGAGAACCTGGAAATGCGCCTGCGCGGCGGCTTCCCCCGCGCCAACGCGGTCAAGTATGTGCAGGAGAGGCACGGCGTCAACCTGCTGGCCTGCATTTGCGCCATTGATAAGGCGACGTTGCCGACGTTGATGGAGTACTGGGCGCCGGGCGTGGAAGTCGGGGGCGTGCACGAGTTGCTCGGCAACGCTCTCGTCATGCGCGGCGAGAAGCCACGCACGGCCGATCTGCGCGGCGAACCGCTGTCAGCGGAGGCAACCCATGCGTGACCGGGTGCTGATCGCGATCGGCTTGCTGCTGTTCGTCGCCATGGCGACGTATCCCGTCTGGCACGCGGTTTACGCCAAAACCACGGCGGCGGGGCCGCAGTTGAAATTGCCGGAACAGCAGAAGACTTGCGTGGCGCCGGTCGCGTTCATGCGCGCCTCGCACATGAAGCTGCTCAACGAATGGCGCGAAGGCGCGGTGCGCGAGCGCCGCCTGGATTACACCTCGTACGACGGCAAGAAATACCGCGTCAATCTCTCTGCCACCTGTCTCGGCGAGTGCCACACCAAGAAAGGGGAGTTCTGCGATCGCTGCCATACCTACGCGGCCGTTTCAGGCCCGTACTGCTGGGACTGCCATGTGGACCCGACCTCCGTCGCCCGGAGGACGCCATGAAGATCACGCGCAAGGAATTTTTTTGCGTAGCAGGTTTGGCGGCTGCGGGCGCGGGCGCGGCCAAGGCGGTGCAGGCGATCAGCGCCGCCGATCCTACCGCTCCGCAAGCGTCAGCCGCCGCCAAGCGCTGGGGCATGGTGATTGATTTCCAGAAATGCCGTGCCGATAAGGACTGCGACGATTGCCTGAATGCCTGCCGTCTGGCGCACAACGTCCCCAACATCCCCGAGCGCGAGCGCGAAGTGAAGTGGGTGTGGAAAGAGCGATACGAAAAAGTCTTCTCCTTCCAGCAGACCGATTACACGCGGCGGGCGTTGGAAGGGCATGTGCTGCCAATCCTGTGCAACCAATGCGCCAATCCCGCCTGCGTGCGCGTGTGTCCCACGGCGGCCACGTGGAAGCGCGAAGACGGCATCGTGATGATGGACTGGCACCGCTGCATCGGCTGCCGCTACTGCATGGCGGCATGCCCCTACGGATCGAGGAGTTTCAACTGGTCCGATCCCCGGCCGTATATCCGCAACCTGACGGCGGAATTTCCCACGCGCACCAAGGGCGTGGTGGAGAAGTGCAATTTTTGCGAGGAGCGGTTGGCGAACGGGCGCGCGCCGGCGTGCGTGGAGGCGTGCCGGCAGAAAGCCATCCTCTTCGGCGACCTGAACGACGAACAGTCATCCGTGCGTCAAGTTTTGCGCGCTCGTTATTCGATCCAGCGCACGCCCGAGCTGGGCACCGGCCCGTCGATTTTCTATTTGGTTTGACCGCCTATGTTCATGTTTGAAAAGGCGATGGTCGGCAGCCGCAGGTACTGGGGCTGGCTCGCATTTCTGCTGGTCCTGATCGCGCTGGGCGGTGTCTGCTACCTCCGGCAGCTTCGCTACGGGTTGGTCATCACCGGGCTCAGTCGCGATGTTACCTGGGGCCTCTACATCGCGCAGTTTACGTTTCTTGTCGGCGTGGCGGCGTCGGCGGTGATGGTGGTGCTGCCGTACTACCTGCATGACGTCCGGCAATTCCAGAAGATCACGATTCTTGGCGAGCTGCTCGCGGTTTCGTCCGTGACCATGTGCATGCTCTTCATCCTGGTGGACATGGGACAGCCGGCGCGGGTGCTGAACGTGCTGCGCTATCCCACGCTGCACTCGGTGATGTTCTGGGACATGGTATCGCTGGGCGGATACCTGGCGCTGAACGCGGTGATTTCGGTGGTGATGCTGAGTGCAGAGCACAACGGAGTGCCGGCGCCGCGATGGATCAAACCGGTGGCGATCCTTTCCATCCCCTGGGCAGTCAGCATTCATACCGTAACCGCGTTTCTGTACAGCGGGCTTCCGGGCCGCACGTTCTGGCTGTCGGCAATCCTGGCGCCGCGCTTCCTGGCATCGGCGTTCGCCTCCGGACCGGCCTTGCTGATCCTGCTGTGCCTGCTGCTGCGGCGGCTGACGTCATTCGACGTTGGGCAGGAGGCCATCCGCAAGTTGGGCGTGATTGTCGCCTACGCGACGTCGATCAGCGTGTTCTTTGTTCTCCTCGAGCTGTTCACGGTCTTCTACAGCCGCATTCCCGAGGAGATGGAGCATTTCCGGTACCTGTTCGTGGGGCTCGAGGGGGAGCGCCACCTGGTTCCGTGGATGTGGATTTCGGTCGCTGCGGCAATGGCCGCGCTGGTCCTGCTACTGGTCCCCAGGCTGCGGGAGCGAGACACCCTGTTGGCGGCCGCGTCGGTGTTGGTGTTTGTTTCTCTTTGGATCGAAAAAGGGCTAGGGCTGATCGTCGGCGGCTTCGTGCCTTCGCCGCTGGGATCGGTCACTCGATATTCGCCCACCGCCCCGGAATGGACCATCGTTTTGGGGGTGTGGGCGATTGGGGCGTTAATGATCACCGTGTTCTACAAGATCACGGTTTCTGTACGCGAGGTGAGGTGAACCATGGCAACGTTGGTTGAGGCGCCACCAAGACCGGCGCCACCGCGAGAAGCACGTCCTGCGGCTCCGCCGCCACAACCGTGGCTGAGCGAGGACTGGCTCTCGGTGTGCATCGGTCTGGGGGTGTTCATACTTTCACTCGGCCTGCTGTTCGGGGCCGACATCCTGGGGTGGGTAGTCACGACGGCGGTTTGGACCGCGCCGGCGAAGGCACTCGCACCCGCGTCGAAAGCTTATAAAACTTTGCCGGGGCTGGTTTCTCTGCTCGGCACTTACATATTCTTGCTGGCGATCCTACTGGCTGGCGCGAAGGCCTTGCGCGCCAACCTCAAATCCTTCGCAAAAGGCTTTACCGGCGTTTTCTTCATCAGTTACGTGTGCTGGTTTATTGGAAGCTGGGCCTACATCGCAGCGACTCCTGATAAGCGGGCGGCGCTGAAGATCCCATGGTCGCTCAACCTGACCAACGAGTCGGGATTCATCCTGGCATTGTTGGCGGGCCTGATCGTGGGGAATTTCCTGCCGGGCGTTGCCAAGAGCATGAAAGAGGCAATCCGGCCCGAGCTCTACATCAAGACGGCGATCGTCATCCTGGGTGGGTTCCTGGGTATCGCCGCGCTGGAGCAGCGGGCGCTTGCCACTTCCGTGATCTTCCGCGGCGCGTGCGCCATCGTCGAGGCTTACCTGATCTACTGGCCGATCGTGTACTTCGTTTCGCGCAAGTACTTCGGGTTCAGCCGCGAGTGGGCGGCGCCGTTGGCGTCGGGTATTTCGATCTGCGGGGTGTCGGCGGCAATTGCCACCGGCAGCGCCATCAAGGCACGCCCGATTGTGCCGATCATGGTGTCTTCGCTGGTCGTGATTTTCGCCGTGGTCGAACTGATGATCCTTCCGTTCGCCGCGCAGCATTGGCTCTATGGACAGCCGATGGTGGCGGGCGCTTGGATGGGATTGGCGGTGAAGACCGACGGCGCGGCAGTGGCTAGCGGCGCGATTGCCGATTCGCTGATTCGCGCCAAGGCCATGGCCGCAACCGGGGTCAACTACGCTCCCAACTGGATCATGGGCGTCAGCACCACGGTGAAGGTGTTCATCGACATCTTCATCGGCGTGTGGGCGTTCATTCTGGCGTGGGTGTGGTCGGCTAAGATCGAACACAAGCAGGGCGAAAAGGTGAAAGCCTCCGCGATCTGGCAGCGCTTCCCGAAATTCATCCTCGGGTACGTTGCCACGTTCGTGATCGTGCTGGCGATCGGCGTACTGGCTCCGGCCCTGATCCCGAAGGTCAAGGCGTCGATGGGGCAGGCCAACGTCCTTCGTGCCCTGTTCTTCGTGCTTACGTTCTTCGCCATTGGTGTGCTCTCCAACTTCCGCAAGCTCTGGGAGGAAGGAATTGCCAAGCTGGCAGGCGTCTACGTGCTGTGCCTGTTCGGGTTCATCATCTGGGTCGGCCTGCTGATTTCCTGGCTGTTCTTCGCCGGAGTGTTGCCACCAATCGTAAAGGGGTGATGTATGGCAGATGTGCGTTTGAAAGATGAACTGCAAAAGATGGAAAGAGAAAAGGAGCCCCTGCTTCCGATTGAAAAGAAGTTGATCTGGTACACCTTCGGAACCGGGGTCATCTTGTTGTTCGTGCTGGTCGCCATCAGCCGAGCGTACTTGTAGAACACCTGGGTTGCGGACCACGCGCAAGCGTGGTCCGCAATCCGGATATGGAACTCATTCGAGTCTGATCATGTATCCGGGAAAAGTTTATTTGGTGGGCGCGGGTCCGGGTCATCCGGAACTGCTGACCGTCAAGGCCGCCGAACTCATCAAGACGGGTGACGTCATTGTTTACGACCGCCTGATCCAGGAAGAAGTGCTGGCCCTCGCGCGTCCGTCGGCGGAGCGCATTTATATGGGCAAGCCGGTCGGGAAGCACGACTCGCGCCAGGATGAAGTCAACGAACTGCTGGTGCGAAAAGCGCGCGAGGGAAGAGTCGTCATCCGCCTCAAGGGCGGCGATCCGTTCGTCTTCGGACGCGGCGGCGAAGAGGCCGAGTACCTCGCCGACCACGGCATTCCGTTTGAAGTCATCCCCGGCGTCTGTTCCGCCTTGTCGGCGCCGTTGAGCGCGGGCATCGCCGTCACCCATCGCGACGCCGCGTCGTCGGTCGCCATTGTTACCGGCCACAACGCCAACGGGACGGAAGCGCGCATGGACTGGCATGCCCTGGCGCGCCTCGACACGCTGGTATTTCTCATGGGAGTCCACAACGTGGACAAGATCGCCGCCAAGCTGATCGCCGCTGGCCGTGCCCCGGAAACCCCCTCCGCCATGGTCCAGAAGGCGTTCTGGCACGACGAATTCACTGTCACCGGAACCCTCGCCACCATCGCTGAAGAGTGCCGCCGTGCCGCGTTGAAACCCCCCGCAACTCTCGTTGTCGGCGAAGTGGTGCGGCTGCGCGAGAGGTTGAAACATTCCCAGCGCGACCTCAGCCGCGCGCGCGCTACTTCCGCGGTTTTGGGGCCGGCGCCCGACGAGCTTTTCCGTCTGGCGGCCGCCGGCTTCGGCGCGCAGGTGCTGGGGTGGGCTCTGCAGAATGAGCTATTCGACGCGCTGGAAGAGCCCGTGCCGGTGTGTGATCTTGCCCACGAGCTTGGTCTCGACGCAGCGGCGCTCAGCGAGATCCTCAACACACTTGTTGCGCTGCGCCTGGTCGAATCCTGCGCCGACGGCTACCGCAATCTTGAGTTGGCGTCGCGTTATCTGCGCCAGACCTCGCCGCAGGGCCTGCGCGCCGCGCTCCTCTATGACGCCGCCCAGTTTTGCAACTGGGACGCGCTTTCGGACTTCGCGCGCCACGGCCATCAAACCGGGTTCGTCGCCCGGAACAAGGAATTGCGCTCGCAGGCCGCCGAGTGCCTGGCCGCCCTGGCCGCCGCCGAGGTGGTGAACCGCCTCGACGCGCCGCCCGCCGGCCCGCTGCTCGTGGTTGGGTGGGGATACGTCGCCTACGGCAAAGCCGTCGCACTGCGCTGGCCGGAACTGGCAGTGCACGGCTGGAACCCGTTTTCCGGCGACCGCACCGGCGTGCCCCGCGCAGAGTTCGGAACGGTGATACTCTCGGGCGTGCTCGAGTGGTGCGGCACACCCGACATTGCCGGTCTCCTGTCGCAAATTTCCATGCCGCCGGACGGCGTTTTGCTGTGCCACGATTCGCTGCTGCCCGTGGGCGTCCAACCGGCGCCGCATGCCGCCCTCCGGGCGCTGGCGCGCCAGGTGGCCGACGGCATCGTCCATAGCTGGTCGTCGGACCGGCTCACTGCGGCGCTGCAGCGCTCAGGTTTTGCGGTTGTGGAATCCACCATCATCTGCGGCGACAGTGCGCTGGTCACCGCGCGTCGCACGGAACCGGAGTCGTGCAAGACCAGCCTCGCGGCTGCGTGCGCGGATTGAGTTTTCAGGGAGGGCCTATGCCGGAAGCGGTACCCGTCGAAAAAATCGCCGAGGAAATGTACGCCCTGATCGTCGAATGTGCCGGGAAGAAGAACCTCAAGGCCGGCGATCTCACCAAGGCCATGGTAGCCAAGTTTGGAGAGGAAGCTTGCAACAAGGAGCAATGCAAACAGGCCATTCGCATCCTCATTGATTCCGGCCGCTGTATTTACGCCTATCTGGGCGGCTCCTACATCCAGTTGCCACCGAAAGAGGAAGGGACCAGTGCCGGCTAGGCGGCTTGCAGTGAAAGAGGAGCGCACATTGCCGCGCGTGGTTGTCGCCGGGTTGGGCGGCGGCAGCGGGAAAACCATTGTCTCCATGGCGCTACTGCTCGCCGCGCGCCGCGCCGGTATTGCAGTTCGCGCGTTCAAGAAAGGCCCGGACTACATTGACGCCGCCTGGCTGAGTTGGGCGTCGGCCAATCCCGCGCGCAACCTCGATACTTACCTGATGGGCTTCGATTGCGCCGTTTCATCCTTCGCCCGCCACGGGGTTTCCGATGGGTTGAACCTCATCGAAGGCAACCGCGGCGTGTTCGACGGCATGGATGTCGCCGGCACTCACAGCAGCGCCGCGCTTGCCAAGGCGTTGCAGGCGCCGGTCCTGCTGGTGTTGAACGTCACGAAAGTCACGCGCACCGCTGCCGCCTTCGTCCTGGGCGCGCGGCAGCTCGATCCTGATCTGCAGATCGCCGGCCTGGTACTGAACCACGTCAACGGCCGCCGACACGAGCAGATTGTGCGCGAGTCGATTGCCTCGGTTTCCGACATTCCTGTCGTCGGGGTTGTCCCGAAGCTCGACATCGGCGAACTCGTGCCCGAGCGCCACCTCGGTCTGGTCACGCCGGACGACCACACGGCGCGCGAGGCGCTGGAAAGCAAACTGCTCGCCGAAGTCGTGCTCCACCTGGACCTGGAATCCATTGTGCGCATCGCGCGCACCGCCGGACCTCTGCGCGCCGAGCTTGAGCCGAAACCCAATCTGCCCGACGCTTCCCATTTAAGAGTCGGCTATCTTAGGGATGCCGCCTTTAGCTTTTACTACGCTGAGAACCTGGAAGCGCTGGAGAGCGCCGGCGCCGAACTGCTTCCCATTTCCGCTCTTACCGCCGGCAGGTTGCCCGCAGGATTGTCGGCGCTCTATATCGGCGGAGGTTTTCCCGAAGTCCACGCCGCCGCGCTCTCGGCGAACACGTCGTTCTTGCAATCCGTGCGCGAGGCGTCGCAGAGTGGGCTGCCGATCTACGCCGAATGTGGCGGCTTGATGTTGCTATCCCGGGGAATCGTCTGGCACGGCTCGCGCCATCCGATGGCGGGCCTGTTCCCCTTCGACGCCCATGTGTGCAGTACGGCCCAGGGCCACGGATACACCGAATTGCTGGTTGACCGCCAGAATCCGTTTTATCCATCCGGGCTGGTGATTCGCGGCCATGAATTTCACTACTCCCGGATCGAATTGCAGGCTGACACGCTCGACACCGTCTGCGAAGTCCGTCGTGGCTCTGGCGCCTGGCAGCACCGTGACGGCATCGTGTCCGGGAACGTCTGGGCGGGCTACACACACGTGCATGCCCTGGCAACTCCGCAATGGGCAAGCGGACTGGTGAATGCCGCGCGGCGTTTCGCGTCATCCTCGATGGCTACGGCGGGAAACTAACGCGCGATGCGCCACCCGAGGTCCGTCTCCAGCACAGCGGAGCCTCCGATCGAATTCTCTGTTCGCCGAAGCCGCGTCACATCCGTTTTCCGAATACTTCCTTCAACAGGGAAGTTGTCCGGGCTACCGGGTCCTTGCGGATTTTCTTCTCTTCTTGACCCAGCATGTAGAAAAGCCCGTCCAGTGTTTTCCCTACGACGTAGTCATCAAGGTTGAAGTTCTGGGCTCCCAGGGGGCCGGCGACGGAGTTCTGCATCATGGCGTTGTACTGTTTGATGACGCCCACATTCACCATGGCTTTGTGAACAATGGGCTTGAACGCCGTGGTCAGTTGCGCGGAGGTCTGCCCTTTGAAATATTCGGTTGCCGCCGTATCGCCGCCCGACAGGATCTTGCGGGCATCATCAAACGTCATCTTGGTTACAGCGCTCAGGAATATCTGCTTGGCTTGTGGAGCGGCCTGCTCAGCGGCGCGATTCATGCCCACTTCAAGTTCGTCCACCTGCGATCCCATTCCAAGGAGCCGCATCCCCTTCCCAACACTCCGAAGCTTGTCGGGAAGTAGAATCTTGATGGCTTCGTTCTTGAGAAACCCATCCGGCTTGCCGGTGGTCGCCACCGCCTTGCCAGTGCTCACAGCGAGCGCCTCTTTCAGCCCGGCCGTGATTTTGTCGGTACTCAGGCCGGCTCCGCTCAGGTTCGCTGATTGCGCCTTCTGATTCGCTTTCTTCCAGATGTCGTCAATCTGCGTCTGCGCCACGCAACCGACGACGACTGCTGTCATGATGATTGAAATCTGCAGAATGCGCCGCATGAGAGCCTCCTTGCCCAGCAGCAACAACCTGACTCTACCCGCAGCCCTGTTCTTCGTAACCTTGAAGGAATGCAATTGAAACGGAATATGTTCCTTGGTTCGATCGAGTAAGCGAAACATGTGGGTGCGGCTCTGGGGAACACCAAGAGCGAATGGTCTCACACGTGGCCTTGCAGGCCGAAGAGCGCCGAATCGGCGGGCCTATGCCTGCGGCACTGCGGCGATACGGTCGATCCGCATAGCAACGCCGTACTGCCCGCCAGCAGAATTCGAGCGAACGACGCGCCCATGGCAGCAAACCATACCGCTCAACGGCAATCCCACTCCCTCCGGCAATCGAATAACGATGTCGATCTCGCTGCCCACTTTGCAACGAGCGTCGGTGAAAAAGAACAGTCCTCGGTCGCTGATGTCTTTCGTGGACGCGGCGATCCTGTGCTTGCCCGCAGTCACGGTCGCCGGAGCTTCGAAGCGAGTGCGGTGCTGGCCGCGTCGTTCTTTGAATTTGGAATCGGTCACGGTGCCTCCCACAACACTCAGGGCCGATGTTTCCCAGGGCTGACGGCTCATGTACCGTGGTCAGAATTCCCGGCCATCGTCGCACGCACCCGGATACTTGAATGTGACCGTCATCACACATCCCAGCCCGGAGTTCCCGAAATGATTGCGCAACCCAACTGTCTCGGCAGCCGCGAGGCAGGGTAGGGGGAGCGGGCGCTGCCTGGACAGTGCGCCTTGATGCGCCGTGTTGCGCCGAGATTTCCCCGTTGTGCATGTTCCAAAGGCGGATTTAGCAGTGTACGACTACTTCCGCCAGATGCGCCAAGGCTGTTGGTTCCGGTTCACGGTTGGCCTATGTTGTGGCGGTGCTACCTTATCCTCACGTTCGCACCGATGTTTACAAAGCGGCGCTGTGTCTGCGTGCCGGAGGCCTGGTTCGCAAGAAACCTGAGTGCTGGACGTGTTCATGGTGCGTATGCGGTTCCGATACCATGGTTAGCGCCGCGCCCGAAGCCGGCCGCTGCCTGGCCAACCAGACGGCGCAGATGGCCAGGAAGAAGCAGGAACCGGCAACCATCATTCGTCGTGCGGCGTGATTGTGGCCACGTTACGCAGGGTCACTTTGTCGCAGTTCTCGTGAACGGCGCCAGTATGGGACTAGAAACCGTCTGCATCGATGATGATCGGGGCGCCCTCGTTACGCCCAGGAGAGGATTGGAGCCTGTTGATTCAGAGAACGGCGTCTGGATGCGCTCTTGCCCCCAGTGCAACGGCGTCTTGTGCAAATCGTCTCCAAACCAAACCCTGCGCTGTGTTTGCGGCTGGGAGTGGCAATCGTAACTCAGGCTGTTGCATCGACGTTGGTCCATTGTCCGCGCGGCAGCCCAGGTGATTGTTTCAGGCGCCCCCTCACGCAGTTCCAACCGGATTGCGCTACTCTCGCCCCAGCTCAATTTTGGAAACGTCTGGGCTCCTGAAACGTCTAATTTGCAGGGCGAATATCCTTCAGAACCAGACGTTCTGTAACGACGTATTCATCTTCATACGCGAGCCTGCAACCGTTCGTGGAGGGCCAAGTGCTCAGGTTTGAAATTCATAATTTCCCGCACGTTACAGTGCTGCGCTGCTCGGGTAGGATCGTTCGCGGTGACGGAGCCGATGACCTTCTCCGGGCAGTAATGTCTCAGGACAAACGCCATCTTCAGATCGACCTCCGCGGCGTCGAGACAATTGACGCAGGTGGATTGGGAGTTTTGGTCGCATTGGAAAAATGGGCGAAGGATGGAGATAGAACCATCCAACTGACAAATCCCTCGAAGCGAATCCGTGAGGTGTTGGAGACCACGCAACTGAGTTCGGTCCTTCAGGTTCGCCCTGCCATTCAGGATTGTGACGACGCCGCGTAGGCATACTGGCTGCAGTGCCCCTTCCGCAGTGCCAGGTGCGCCTGCCTGCGTAAACCTTGAACCGCGCGCGGAGCCGTTCCTCCGGCTGGATGCTCGGGTCTGCCGAACCGGTTGCAGCTGGGCCGCGGTCCCAAGCTGCATTGTCGGTGACGCCGCGCTGGCTGCTTATCCCCTTTCTTGGAACAGCGAAGCCGCCGCACAGGCGAATATTCAGGCAGCACTCCGAGGTTCATCCATCATCTAAGGCTTGAAAAGGAGACTGCTATGTACGTTGTCATGGGTGCAACCGGGAACACGGGAGGTGTGGTTGCGAACAGCCTGCTGGCCAAGGGGCAACAAGTTCGGGCGATTGGCTGGAATGCCGAGCGTTTGAAAGCGCTGGCGGCAAAAGGTGCGCAACCATTTGTCGGCGACATTTCGGACTCGCAGACGCTGACCAATGCCTTCACTGGGGCGAAGGCGGTTTACGTCATGATTCCGCCGGACATGCGGAGCCACGACTTCCGCGCGTTTCAAGACCGCCTCACAGAAGCAATCGCCGCCGCCATCGAGAAGGCGCGGGTCGAGTACGCGGTTTCCCTCAGCAGCATCGGGGCGGACAAATCTGAGCACACCGGGCCGGTGGTGGGGCTGCATCATCTTGAGCAGCGGCTCAATCGCATTGCAGGTCTCAACGTTTTCCATCTACGCGCCGGCTACTTCATGGAAAACACTCTCGCGCAAATCGGGATCATTAAAGCCCACGGCATCACCTCCGGGCCTTTGCGCCACGACCTGAAGCTCCCGATGATTGCCACCCGCGATATCGGCGCCTTTGCCGCCGAGGTACTGTGGGGGCTCGACTTCAAGCGGGAGACCCACGAGTTGTTGGGACAGCGCGACATCAGCATGACCGAAGCCGCGGCGATCATCGGCACAGCAATCGGTAACCCTGACCTCGCATACATTCAGGCGCCTGACGAGCAGGTGCGCATGGGGTTGACGCAAACCGGCCTCTCACTGAACACGGCCAATCTTATTCTGGAAATGTCTGCTGCCATGAATTCGGGGTACATGCGGGCGTGGGAGCAACGCTCCGCACGCAATAGTTCGCCGACTTCGTACGAGGCTTTTGTAGCGGAGGAGTTCGTGCCTCTCTACCAAAGCCGGGCAGCAGCCGCGTGAAGCTTAGTGGTACGCGAGCTTCGCGCGGCGTGTCTTTGGTCAAGGGCGTGGACGGCGGATCGGCAGGTCGCGACGCGAACTCCCCGGGAATCAGTGTTTGTCGTGGTCGTGATCACCATGACCGCCGTGCCGCCAACCCCAGTATTCTTTCTGCTCTTCGGGGCTGCGCTGAGCCCACTCGCGATGCTCTCTATGGTTATCCGTTTCCCAGCGGCGGTAGTAGGCGTCTTCGCCCGGGCTCCAGCGATGGTAGTCGCGACGGTAGGGGTCGTATACGCGGGCGTATCTGTGCTCTGCGCAGCCGACGTTCACCAGCGGCGCAGCAAGCGTACAGGCGATCAGCAGCGTGGTGATGTAGTCATGCCTATGCATTCCCGGCGCGCCTCCATCGGCGCCATACAATTAGACTGGGATCGGCATGTCTTGCGTTGCCCGAGTCTCCGGAAGCTAACGGCTAAGAGCTAAGGGCAGTTTTGGAGGCGCGGGTGAGAATCGAACTCACGTATAAAGGTTTTGCAGACCTCTCCCTTACCACTTGGGTACCGCGCCGCCCTCAGTGCGGCGCCTTAAGTTTAAGCGCCCGGACGACAAGAGTCGAGGTGCACGCGCCAGAGGCAAAGCGGAGTAGGGAACCGACGAAGAGCTAATGCAACTAGGAGTTCCCCCGGCTCTGCCGGGGAGGCTCCCAAAGTTTGACAGTTCCGGGAGTATGCCGTCGCATTGTTTGCGCGTGCGATTGAGCAGCGTGTGCGTGGCGGTTTTGCAAGCGCACAGCTTTCAC
>JAIQFT010000015.1 GCA_020073185.1 Terriglobia bacterium | reverse complement strand
TGGGCTGGAAGGACATCTGGCAACTGAGAGCAATCCTAGGAAGAGGAGAAACAGAAAAAGCTGCGACTAAGCAGGAGGTCGCGTAACATGATCCCGAGCGCCGCTCTTCAACCTCCAACTAAAAGCGGGACACTCTCCAGCGTCGGGTATGTCATCAGACAACAGACGAATCGAGCGCGCCAGACCAGCTTTCGAAGGCCCGCCCCTTTCGCTCGTTGTCCTTGAAAAACGCCAAGTAGGTCATAACGTGATAACCCACAAAGTGCTTCTGGCTGGGGTGGAATTGCGCCAGTTCGTGGACAGGCCGCCAGGTTCCCGAATTGATATATATCTGGTCTACAGACCTCCCCGCTCGTTGAGCCGACTGCAGAGGCACCAGTTCGTAGTGGTGAGTATGTCCGTAGACGATGAACTTCGCCCAGCCTTGGGCAAACGCAGCCTCGTGCAGGGCGTAGGGATAGTAACTCGCTGGATGCCCCCCAAACTTCGCGCTGAACCACGCTGCCACGTCACTCAAGCCCGCCAGCGGCACCTCAGTGGAGATTTCGAATCCCAGTTTCAACAATGCCGAACTCGCAAAAGGCCGCGATCTTACGAAATCTACCGCAAGAAACTGGTGCACCATCTCGTTCCAAATCTGCTTGATCTCGTTCGCCAGGTCGGAGCTGCAAGTATTCGAGATTAATCCATCCACCCAGATGGGCATTATGGAAAGAGGACGGACATTGTCGATCTCTTTGAGCCCCGATTCGCACGCGTCTGGGAGTTGTCCTCCGAGTCGCTTCCTCACTTCGACGCCAAACCGGTCCAGCAGTTCGATGACAATCGCATCGCCCAGCGACGATGCGTCGCGGCTGTGCTCAAAATTGCTTGGGTCGAAAATGTCGCCGTGGCGGGCGAACACGTTGTGCTCTCGATAAATCTGCTGCAATAGGTCCGATTCGGAAGGATCATGCGGAAAAGGAGCGGTCGCAGGGGTCTCCAAGCCTATGGCTTCGGCGATCAGCTTTCTTACGTCGTCGAATGCAGGGCCCCTGAGGTGGTAAAACCAATCATGATTCCCCACCAGATAGTGAATTCTCACGGGCACGGGGACTCGCTCGCGGGCGTCCAGGTCCCGTGAAACGAGTGCAACCTTGCCCTCAGGGGTGGCCGGAGGGACATTCATGATCTTGGGATCGTGCAGGCTCTTGAAGACATCGAGAGAGTCTTGGTTGTTTGCAATGATGTCTTCCGTGATCTGGGTGACCATGGCGGCAAAACGAGGATCGTCCTGCTTGCCCCAAGGCCGAACTTCGGCAGGCGCATCACACCAGCGGGTGGACCGGATCACGTCGAGGATGTCCCCCAACAGCACCAGATCAATGCCCTCCAACGGTCGGTATTCGTCATCGCTTCTCCAAGAACCGTCATAGGCCAAGTCTCGGAATCTCTCCCGGAATGCCTTGAATGCTCCGGATCTTATCGTTTCGCCGGAGGTCCCATCCGTTAAGTGAAGGTCGCTAATTATGACGAGCATCTGAGTCTAATCACTCAATTGGCCGAATCCGTATGGCAGGAGCTCAACTGGAACAATCTTGCCTTCGCTTTGCAGCAAGCCCCCAGTGGTGACCGCCGATGAAACAGCAGTTATGCCGGGACGACAGCCAGACAAACCCGAGCCGGGGATCGCGTCTGTTCAGGCAAACCACCGCGAGCGCAGCGTTGCGGCCAGCATTTCCAGTCGAGCGTTGCCCGCAGTTCAGACCACCGGCGCATAGTTTGGCCAGTTTGGGCCGATGACCATGCGTCAGTCCGCGGCGCCTGCCTGCATGGCGCCGCCTTGTGCAAGACACTGGAAATCCAAGTTCACTAACTCTCCGATGCGATTGATGGTGTAGTCAGCCGGAGGATAGGAGCTAACGACTTTTTCATCGAGCGCGTAGTGGCCCTGGCGCGGGAACACGGTAGTTACACGCTGCCCCCAAGCCCGCTTGATTGCGGTCAGGATGCGAATCTTATCGTCCACCAGGACGTAGTGATCGGCGGGGTAGCGTGCCTCAACGTCGTCCAGCTCGTGCTCCTTGTGGATGTAAATGAGCGCGGCGCCGTCGAAGGCGTCATGCAGTCCGGAGCGCCAAATCTTCTGCGGTTGGAAGACGACGTCGCCGTCGGAGAGGATTACCGGGCGTCCGAACTGCTTGACGTGGTCCACGGCGTCGAGCGAATTGGGGAAGAGCCGGTTGGCGAACGGATATTCCAACAGGAAGTGGGACACGGTCAGCAGTTTCGGATCGTGAGGATAGTTGGAGCGGTAACGCTGCAATGCGCCGAGATAATCAGCGTAGCCAAGCTCGGAACGCAGCTCCTCGAAGATCGACCAGTAGCGCTGTTGCCGTTCGTGTCCGACCTCGCGTTCCAGATGGCGCTTGAGATCGGCGGAAACGCGATCATTGTCGAGCAGCGTGTTGTCCACATCGAACAGGAAGACCAGATTCTTGTGCATAGCGAAAATCCTCGCCGAGGCGAATGGCGCCTCAGGCCACGGTGATGTTGGAGTTCAAATCACATCCTCGATGGCATGGAGCAATTCCGTGCCATCCCCCATCGGGCGCTGGAAAGCCTTGCGGCCGGAGATTGGACCCATGCCACCTGTCCACTTGTCGACGACGGCGGCGGCGACCGCGCCGGAAAAATCGTTAGCCATACACTCTCTCCTATCCTGTCGCTGCAATCTTTGGCGGACGCAGCGTGCTGCGGTCCAAAAGGCCGGCGGCGGATTCGTCCACCAGCCACAACAGCGTTCCGTGCTGCGGGCGGATCAACTGGGAGGGCAGTTGCGCGGGCTCGTACGGCCCTTCCAGGACTGCCTTCAAGGGCGGCGCCTTGTCCGGTCCATGCGCCATGAACATGACGCACGCCGCGTTGTTCAGCACCGGCACGGTCATGGTGATGCGGTGGGTATAAAACTTTCCCACCCAACTGGAAGTGACCAGCCGTTTCTGTTCTTCAAGCGCCTTGGCGCCGGGAAACAGCGAGGCAGTGTGGCCGTCCGAACCCATCCCCAGCATGATCAGGTCAAACCGGGGGAATCGGCCGGCCGAAAGATGAAAGTATTCCCGCAACGCATGTTCGTATTCGGCCGCGGCTTTGACCGTGTCGGGATACTCGCCTTTCATGCGAAAGACCTGGCCCGCGTTGACGGACATCTTGCTGAACATGGCCTCGTGAGCGGCACGGTAGTTGCTGTCGGCGTGATCGGGCGGAACGTGCCGCTCGTCGCCGAAGAAGAAATAGGTCTGTTGCCAGGGCACACGCGAGCGCAGTTCCGCGTCAGTGGCGAGCAAGCAATACAGGGCCTTCGGGGTCGAACCGCCCGAGAGAGCTACCGTGAAGTTGCCCCTCTGTTGAACGGCCTGCTGCGCGGCGCCGGCGAACACCTCGGCGGCGGCCCGTGTAAGGGCGGCCGCGTCGGAAACGATTTGTATTTCGCGTTCCACGATTGGCGCCCCGTTAATCGCCCGCGGCAGCCAGCGGCGTGCGCTGCGTCTCGGAATGCCAGAGGCGGAACCCGCCCTGGCACGCATTTTCGTTGTCGCCGGCGCATGTGTCCGGTGGCAGATTCTTAAGCCGTTTGGAGTTTCCTCCGCCGAGCACGACGTAGTCAGCCTGCAAGGCGTTCTTCAACTGGGCGACAACCTCGTAGACGGTCTTGATCCATTTCTTTTCTCCCCGGCGCTTCAGGGCCGCAGCTCCGACGTGCTGCTCGAACGTGCGCCCATGCTTGTAGGGCAGGTGGGCGAGTTCCATGGGTTCGAGGACGCCGTCCACAATCAGGGCGGAGCCCAAGCCGGTACCCAGACCGAGAAACAGCATCCGACCGCCGCGATAACTGCCGAGGGCCTGCATGGCGGCATCGTTAATGATCTTGACCGGGCAACCAAACGCCTTCTGGAAATCAAATCCAACCCATCCGCCGCCAAGGTTGACCGGGTCGTGCAGCGGTCTTCCATGCACCACCGGGCCGGGATAACCAATGGAGACGACCGAGTAATTCCAGCCGGCCGTGGCTTCGCGCACCGCCTTCACCATCTTCTTGGGAGTGAGCGTTCGGCCGGAGGGAAGTTTGACCGCCTCCAGATGCCCGGTGGCATAGATCTTGACGTGAGTACCACCGATATCAATCACCAGAACTTTCATACCTTGCCTACCAAAGCAGATCTCGCTCGTTTTGCAACGGATCTCGGGCGCCCAGACCCGAACTTCTGGAGCAAGCGGACGACGAGCGCGGTCCAGCCGGTCTGGTGACTGGCGCCGCAACCACGGCCGTTGTCACCGTGGAAGTACTCGTTGAAAACGACGAGGTCTCGCCAGTATGGGTCTGTGCTGTAGCGGGTTTGCTCGCCATGGCATGGTCGCCGGCCATCGCTGTCGGGAAGGAACAAGTGGACCAGGCGGCGGGAAAGCTCCGAGGCCGCATCGGCAAGATTCATGGCGTTGCCGGAGCCGACCGGAACCTCGACCGTGATGCTGTCACCGTAAAAATGGTGGTAGCGCTGCAGCGCTTCGACCAGCAGGTAATTGACCGGGAACCACACCGGGCCACGCCAGTTGGAGTTACCTCCGAACACCGAGGTGGTGGATTCGCCGGGCGTGTAGTCGGCGCGGAGGTCGCCCGCGGCCGTGTGCAGGATACAGGGATGTTCGCGGTGGGCCGCCGAAAGCGAGCGGATGCCATAGGGCGAGAGGAACTCGCGCTCGTCAAAAAGATATTGCAGCACGCGCTCCAGCCGCTGCCGTGACGGGATGGCGAGCAGACGTCGCCCCTTGCCACCGTCTTCCCCGCGCACCGCATAGGCGATCTGATGGCCGAGGTCGGGCCGGTTCTTCAGGAACCAGTTCATGCGTTGCTTGAAGCCCGGCAGGCGGTCAATGACGGTGTCTTCCAAAACCTCGACGGCAAACAGGGTGACCAGTCCCACCATCGAGCGCGCGCGCACGAGCTCGCTGTGGCCGTTGATTTCGACGCCGTCGTAGTAGAACCCGTCTTGCTCATCCCAGAGGCCGGTGCCGCGGAAATTGTTCATGGCATCGGCGATGGCGACAAAGTGCTCAAAGAACTTGGAGGCAATGTCCTCGTAGGCGGGATCCCACAGCGCCAGCTCCAGCGACATGGCCAGCATGGTCAGGCAATAGAATGCCATCCAGGCGGTGCCGTCGGCCTGCGCGTAGGTGACGCCCATCGGCGGCGTGGAGCGGTCAAACAGGCCGATGTTGTCGAAGCCCAGAAAGCCGCCCGCGAACAGGTTCTTGCCGCTATGGTCTTCGCAGTTGACCCACCAGGTGAAGTTCAGCAGCAGCTTTTGCAGGGCGCGCTCCAGAAACACGCGGTCGCGCTGTCCGCGGCGGCCCGTCATTTTGTAGATGCGCCAGCAGGCCCAGGCATGGACGGGCGGATTGACGTCGTCCAGCGCGAACTCGTAGGCGGGCAGTTGCCCATTGGGATGCATGTACCACTCGCGCAGGAACAGGATGGCCTGATGCTTGGCCATCTCAGGATCAATATCGGCAAGCGTAACCAGTTGGAAGGCGTGGTCCCAGGCAGCGAACCAGGGGAACTCCCACTTGTCGGGGACGATCAACACGTCGCGGCAATGCAGGTGCGGCCAGCGAGCGTTGCGGTGCTGCTTGCGCTGATCGGGCGGCGCAGGCTGCCTGGGATCCCCCCCTAGCCAGTGCGGGATGATGTATTCGTAGAACTGCTTGGACCACAGCAGGCCGGCATAGGCCTGACGGGCGACGCGTGCGATCTCGTCGTTGGCGCAAGTGGAAAGCTTCACACCGTAGAATTCATCGGCCTCACGGATGCGGAGGCTGAAAGTTCTGTTGAACTCCTTGCCCAGCGGAGCGGTCGGCGCCTCGTCGTGCGCGAACAAGCGCAATTCCACCCGCATTTCACCGCCGGCGGGCAGCTCGTGGCAGTAGTGCACGGCGGCCCTGGTCCCGCAGCCCTGTTCGTTAACCGCATCCTTGCTGCCATGGACGACGTACTCGTGAAAGCCATCTTTGACGTAGGGGGTGGGGTTGGGAGTGCCGAACAGACGGACGAAATTGGTCTCGTTATCAGTGAACAGCAGCGGAGGATATTCGCCCGATGGACCCGGCCCGGCGACAAAGTACATTGGGCCCAGAGTGGGGTGTTCGGCTTGGATGGTGTTGCGGTGCAGCCGCGTCAACCGGGGCTGGCCGTGAAAATCCTCGTCCACACGGCCCCACACCCAGGAGTTGCGGAACCACAACGTGGGCAGCAGGTGAAGCACTGCTGCGTCGGGCCCGCGATTATAGGCGGTGATGCGGATGAGCGTATCGTTGGGTCCGCCTTTGGCGTATTCAACGAAGACATCAAAGTAGCGGTCTTCGTCGAAGATGCCGGTATCCAACAGTTCAAACTCGGGATCCCGCGACGAGCGGCTCCGGTTCTCCGCAACCAGCCGCGCATACGGGAACTCCGCTTGCGGATATTTGTATAGCGCCTTCTGGTAGGAGTGGCTGGGAGTTCCGTCGAGGTAGAAGTAGCATTCCTTGACATCCTCGCCATGATTGCCCTCGCTGTTGGTGAGCCCAAACAACCGTTCCTTGAGTATGGGGTCCTTGCCGTTCCACAGTGCGGGCGCGAAACAGAGTCGGCACTCGCGATCGCACCAGCCCAGCAGACCGTCTTCGCCCCAGCGGTAGGCGCGACTGCGGGCGTGATCATGCGGGAAGTAATCCCAGCAGCCGCCGTAGGGAGAATAGTCCTCGCGCACGGTCGCCCACTGGCGCTCCGGCAGGTAAGGCCCCCAGCGCTTCCAGTTCTTCTGGCGGAGGCGGTCCTCCTCCAGACGCAACGATTCTGCGAGGCCATCCTCAGGCGGCCGCTGCGGCAGCTTCTTCAATTTGCCTCCATTCACGTCCGTCTCGGTCGATCAAAGCGTTAGCTGCGTCAGGTCCCCACGTACCTGCGGCATAGTTGGGGAAGTGTCCAGGCAAGGCATTCCAAACCTCCTGGATCGGCTCGATCACGCCCCATCCGGTTTCCACCATGTCCGCGCGCTGGAACAGGGTCTGGTCTCCCAGCATGCAGTCGTGCAACAGGCGCTCGTACCCGGTGGCGGGCGCACTGTGGAATTCGCGCGCATAGTCGAAGTCCATGTTCACCTGGCCGATGTTCATGACCGGCCCGGGGATCTTGGCGCCCATCTGGATCGAGATGCCTTCCCGCGGTTGGATATGGACCACCAGCTTGTTGGCTTGCAGGTCCTTCACCGGCGTATTGCGAAACAACACAAAGGGAGTGCGCCGGAAGTGGATGGCGATCTCGGTGACGCGCTTGGGCAGGCGCTTGCCGGTCCGCAGATAGAACGGAACGTCGGCCCAACGCCAGTTATCGATCATGAATTTCAGCGCGACGTAGGTCTCCACATTGGAATCGGGAGCAACCTCCGGCTCCTCGCGATACCCAGGCATCGCCGGCCCGCGCGACGATGGCCCATATTGTCCGCGCACCATCTTGGTCACGACTTCCTCCGGGGTGGGAGGCTGGACGGCGCGGAGCACCTCGGCTTGTTTGTCGCGGACGGCGTCGGCTTCGAAGGAGATCGGTGGTTCCATCGCCACCAGCGACATGAGCTGGAACAAGTGATTGGGAACCATGTCGCGCAGCGCGCCCGAGGTCTCGTAGTACCCGCCGCGGTGCTCGACGCCGACGGTCTCGGCCGCGGTGATCTGCACGTGGTCAATCAGGGTGCGGTTCCACAGTGGCTCGGCGATGCTGTTGCTGAAGCGAAATACCAACAGGTTTTGCACCGTCTCTTTGCCGAGGTAGTGGTCAATGCGGTAAATCTGTTTCTCCTGCAAGACCTGCTTGATTTCGTAGTTGAGCTGCCGGGCAGACTGCAGGTCGCGGCCAAAGGGCTTCTCGATGACCACGCGGCTGTAGCGGCCTTGGTCTTCCTGCACCAAGCCCGCAGCCCCCAACTGCCGCACCACTTCCGCAAAGAACTTGGGCGCCACGGCGAGGTAGTGGAGACGATTTCCATGGGTGCCGTGGTCCTTCTCCACTTCCGCCAGTTGCAGGGCCAGCCTTTGATAAGCGGCAGCATCCTGGAAGTCCCCCTGCACATAGTGAATGCGCTCGAGGAACCAATCCCACACCCGCGGATCGACGGGATTGGTGGCGAGTGCCTTCATGTCCTGCGTAAGCTGATCACGAAAACTTTCGGTGGTGCCCTCCTGATAGGCAAACCCGACGATGGCAAACTGGCGCGGCAACAGGTTCACCGCCGCCAGGTTGTAGAGCGCCGGCAGCAGCTTGCGCTTGGTAAGGTCGCCGCTGGCGCCAAAGATCACCATGGCGCAGGGATCGGCAGCCCGCCCCGGTTGCGAAACATTCTGGTCCATGAAGTTTCTTTCCTTCCCAGCCACAGGGTGAAACTCTCGTTGTTTTATGCGACCGCGGGCTTATCCCTTTCCTTTTCCTTTTCCACGTGGCCTCCGAACTGAAAGCGCATGGCGGAGAGCAGCTTGTTGGCAAAGGTCCCGTTGCCGCGCGAGCTGAAGCGCTCATACAGCGACGCGGTCAGCACGGGGGCCGGAGTGCCCTCCTCGATCGCCGCCTGGATCGTCCAGCGGCCCTCGCCGGAATCGGAAACCTGTCCCGAGAACTTGCCCAAGTCCGGCTGCTCGAGCAGGGCCGTGGCGGTCAAGTCGAGCAACCAGGACGCCACCACACTGCCACGTCGCCAAACCTCGGCAACGTCGGGCAGGTAGAAGTCGTACTGGTAGTGCTCGGGATTACGCAGCGGCGTGGTTTCCGCATCCACGGTGCGGGTTTGCTTGCCGGCATTGGCGTGCTTGAGGATGTCAAGACCTTCCGCGTAGGCCGCCATAAGGCCGTACTCGATGCCGTTGTGCACCATCTTGACGAAGTGCCCGCCGCCGGCTGGCCCGCAGTGCAGGTAACCCTCTTCGGCGGTGCCCGTCGCCTTTTCGCGGCCGGCGGTGCGGGGCAGATCGCCGCGACCGGGCGCCAGTGTCTTGAAGATCGGATCCAGCCGCTGCACCGCCGCTGTTGGGCCGCCAATCATCATGCAATACCCGCGCTCCAGCCCCCACACGCCGCCGCTGGTGCCCACGTCCAGGTAGTGAATGCCCGCGGGCCCCAGTTCCTGGGCGCGCCGGATGTCGTCAATGTAGTAGGAGTTTCCGCCATCAATGACGATGTCATCCTTCTGCAGCCGCGGCGCAAGCTCCTGGAGCGTGCCCTCCACGACCGCGGCCGGCAGCATCAGCCAAACCGCGCGCGGCGTTTTCAGCTTGCGGGCAAAATCGTCCAGCGAATTTGCGCCGACGGCGCCTTCGCTCGCCAGTTGTTTGACGTTGCCGGCATTGGCGTCAAAAACCACGCACTCATGCCCACCCCGGAGCAAGCGGCGAACCATGTTGGCGCCCATTCTGCCCAGACCGATCATTCCGATTTGCATGACGAAAGCGCTCCTTCTTCAAGTCTCGTACGTGGTTACGTGAGTGCCTGCTTGACTGCCGTGGCCAGCGTCGCCAGCCCGGCTCTGACGTCGGGACCGAGATGGACGCGCAACGCACGCCGTCCGCGGTCGGCCAGCACCTGGAAATCCCCGCGCGCCTGTGCCGCCTTCACAACCCCGAAGGTGTACTTCTGTCCGGGTACGGGCAGGTCCTTGGCGTCGTCGCAGGTGATCTGCAGGAATACGCCGCTGTTAGGCCCACCTTTGTAAGCCTGCCCAGTGGAATGCAGGAACCGGGGCCCAAAGCCGAGGCAGGTGGCAACGCGCTTGGCATCGCGCACGTCGTGCCGGATGTCCTGCAAAGCGGCTTCATGCGCTTCGTTCATCTCGATGAACGCCAGCAGGGCGCAGTAATCGCCGGCGCCGAGGCGATCGAGATGGGCCTTCAGGTAGCCAGCCAACGATTGCTGCTTGGCCGACCTCTTCAGCGCCTCCGCGTTCTTCGGATCGGTAAACAGGCGAATGCCATCGGATTCGAAAATTGGGGTTTCTGGCGGCAGGCTGCCTTGCATTTCGTACTCCGCCGTGAGTTTGCGGGTCGCGATCTTGGCGGCTTCCACGTCGGGCTGATCGAACGGGTTGATGCCGATGACGGAACCGGCCACCGCGGTCGCGATTTCCCAGCGGAAGAATTCCTCGCCCAAGCTGTACTCCTGTTCCACCGCGATGCGCACTACCGGCTGTCCAGCCTCTTCCAGCGCCTCGACGGCCGCGTCCTGGGCCTTGTCCGGCGCCGAGTCAAGCCGCAGGTAGGCGAAGACGCGATCGTTGCCGTACACTTCCGGCTTGCCCAATTGCTCGCGGTCCACAGGGATCAGGCCTTTGCCGATCTTGCCGGTGGATTCGGCAATCAACTGCTCCAGCCACGCGCCCAGGTCGAAGATGCCGGGCGAAGTTACGATCGTGACCTTGTCACGCCCGCCAACGCCGAGCGTACCCAGGATTGCGCCCAGCACGACGCCGGGATTCTCCTCGACTGGTACGGTGGCTCCGCATGCGTGCACCATTTCTTCCGTCGCGTTGAGGAGGCGCGGCAGGTCCACGCCCATGATGGCTGCCGGCACCATGCCGAAGTCGGACAGCGCCGAGTAGCGCCCGCCGATGCTCTTCAGCCCATAGAAGATGTGACGGAAGCGATCGCCTTCCGCCACGTGCTGCATGTTCGAACCCGGATCGGTGATGGCGATGAACCGGTTGCCGGCTTCGGCAGCGCCCAACTGCTGCTTGGCGCGCTCGAAGAAGTACTGCTTGAAGATGTTGGGTTCCAGCGTGCCTCCGGACTTGCTCGACACGATGAACACCGTGCTTTGGTAGTCAATCCGGCTTTCGATGGTCTTGATCTGCGCCGGGTCAGTGGAGTCCAGCACGTGCAATTCCGGTGAACCCGGAATCTTGCCGAAAGTCAGGCGCATGACCTCCGGGCAGAGGCTAGATCCGCCCATCCCCAACAACAGCGCGTGCTTGAACCCGGCGGTCCTGACCTCTTCCGCAATGCCCTTCAAGTGCGGAAGGTGGGCCAGTTGATCGTCGCTAATGCCCATCCACCCCAGCCAGTTGGCTTCATCGGCGCCGGTCCACAACGAGGTATCGCCCCGCCACAGCCGCCGCGCTTTCTCCTGCTTCTTCCAGTCGTCGAGTGTGGCCTGGACGGCCGCAGCGAGATTCCTTGGCATCTTGTACGTCTGGCGATTGATCTTGACCGACGCGTGTGTTTCGAGCCGCCGGCCAGTGGACTTGAGCAGTTGCTCGAACGCGGTGGCGAATTGCTGGATGCCTTCCACCAACAGCTTGTCGGTGACTTCCTTCATGGAAATCCCAGCCTTGCCCAGCGCTTCCATGGTGGCGAACGCGCCTTCCAGGTCTTCGGTCAGGCTCTTGCGCAAGTTGCCGTGATCGCGGAAGCCGTTGAAGGTCGCCGGCGGAATGGTGTTGACGGTGTCCGCCCCGATCAACTCCTCGACATAAATCACGTCGCGGTAGGTCGGGTTCTTGGTGCTGGTGCTCGCCCACAGCAGGCGCTGGCTCTGTGCGCCCCGCGCGGCAAGCTGTTTCCAGCGCTGGCTAGAGTAAATTTCGCGCGCGCGCTGGTAGGTAATCTTGGCGTTCGCGATCGCCGTCTTGCCCAGCAGCCCGGTCAAGCGGGCTCGCTTGCCGGCATCGGTTGATGTCTTGGTTTCCGCGCTCAGCAGCGCATCCACCGCCGTGTCAATGCGGCTGATGAAAAAGCTGGCCACGCTGGCGATGTTCCTGATGTCCTGGCCGCCGGCCTGGCGGTCCTCGAGCCCTGCGATGAAGGCCTCCGCCACCTGCTCGTACCTCGATTGCGCGAACAGTAAGGTGACGTTCACGTTGATGGCTTCGCTGATGAGCTGCCGGATGGCGGGAATTCCTTGGGTCGTGGCGGGAACCTTAATCAGCAGGTTCGGACGTCCGACGGTCTTCCAAAGCCGCCGCGCTTCGTCCAGCGTGCCTTCCGTGTCGTGCGCCAGCGTGGGGGAGACCTCCAGGCTGACGTAGCCGTCGCGTGCCTTGGAGTTGTCGTAAATCGGACGCAGCACATCAGCCGCGTCGCGAACATCGCGGACAGCTATCTCCTCGTACAGCGCCTTGGCATCCAGATCGCGGAACTGCGGCGCGCTCAGGATGTCCTGGTAATCGGTGCTGCCGACAATGGCTTTTTCGAAGATGGCCGGATTCGAGGTTACGCCCCGCAAGCCGTCTTCCTCCACCAAACGCCCCAGCTCGCCGCTGGTAATCAGGCTGCGGCGAATGAAGTCCAGCCACACCGACTGGCCATAGCCCTGCAGGGCCTTGAGCCGATTGATCGGGAACTCTTTTTCAATGGCTGCGCTAGTCATAATCCTGTGCTCTTTCCCGCCAAAGGCGACGACTGGCCGCAATACCGCTTCTCGATCGCGGCGATTTCGGCGAGGCGGCGAAGGTGACGCTCCTCTTGGCTGCATTGCGCATTGACGAAGGCGCGGACCAACTCGTGGGCCATTTCTTCGCCGATCACTCTGCCTCCCAGAACGAGCACGTTCATGTGATCGTGCTCCACGCCCTGGTGCGCGGAGTAGGTGTCGTGACACAAGCCGGCACGAGCGCCGGGAAACTTGTTGGCAGCCACCGATGCGCCTACGCCACTGCCGCAAATCAGCACGCCGCGCTCGTTCTTGCCCGAGAGGATCGCATTCACAACTGCTTCCGCATAGGCCGGATAATCGACCGGGTCGGTGCTGTGGGTTCCGAGGTCCTCCACTTCATGGCCGAGCTCGGCCAAGAACTTGCGCACGATTTCCTTCAAAGCAAAGCCGGCGTGGTCGGCTCCGACGCAGATGCGCATCCTCTAGCTCCTCTGTCCCAGTTGCGCCTTGGCGGCCGCCACGACGTGGTCTTGGGTGAATCCGAATTCCTCCTGCAACACTTTCAAGGGGGCTGAGGCGCCGAAGGTCTTCATGCCGAGGATGGCGCCGGTTGTGCCGGTGTACCGTGCCCAGCCCATGGTGGACGCCTGCTCCACCGCGACCCGTGCCTGCACCGAAGGCGGCAAAACGCGCTCGCGATACTCCTGCGATTGCTGCTCGAACAGCTCCCAGGAAGGCATGCTCACCACGCGCGCGCGAATGCCCTCCGCCTTGAGCCGCTCAAACGCGGACACGCACAGGGCAACCTCGCTGCCGGTCGCCATCAGGATCACTGCGGGCATGCCCGGGGCGGCGTCAGCCAGCACGTAGGCCCCCTGGGCGAGGCCCGATGCCGGCGCATATTTCGTACGGTCCAGGGTCGGCAGGGCCTGGCGTGAAAGAATCAACGCCACGGGTTGCCGTTTTAAGCGCAGGATCACCTTCCACGCTTCGGCGGTTTCGTTGGCGTCGCCGGGACGCAGCACGATCAAGTGCGGGATGGCGCGCAGCGAGACGAGATGCTCGATCGGCTGGTGGGTCGGCCCGTCCTCGCCGACTCCGATCGAATCGTGCGTGAAGATGTGCGTCACCGGGATTTCCATCAGCGCGCTGAGCCGCACCGCGCCGCGCCCGTAATCGCTGAAGATGAGAAACCCTGACCCGAACGGCCTTAGTTTCGACAGCGCAAGCCCGTTGAGGATGGAACCCATGGCATGTTCGCGCACGCCGAAGTGGAGGTTCCGCCCGGCGTAGCTGCTGGCCTGGAAATCGCCGGCGCCATCAAACGTGAGGCGCGTCTTGGTGGAGGGCGACAGGTCGGCGGAGCCGCCAATCAACCACGGTATGGCCTGGGCCACCGCGTTCAGCACCTTGGCCGACGAGTCGCGCCCCGCGATTCCCTTGGCGTCGGCGGGAAACACCGGCACGCTCTTCTCCCAGTCATCCGGCAGATCGCGCCGCTGAATGCGCTGAACTTCGTCGGCGAGCCGCGGGTGCGCCTTCTCGTACTCCTTGAACTTGGCTTCCCAGGCCAGGCGCAGCTCACGCCCGGTCTTGCCGATGCCCTGGCGAAAGTGATCGTAGACGCCGTCCGGAACCAGAAACTTGGCGTCCTCCGGCCATCCGTAGGCGCGCTTGGTGAGCCTGATTTCCTCTTCGCCCAGCGGTTCGCCGTGCGCGGCGGAGGTGTCCTGGCGATGCGGAGACCCGTATCCGATATGGCTGTCAACGATGATCAGCGTGGGGCGGTCGCTGGTGGTCTTGGCCGCCTGCAGGGTGCCTTCGACCGCTCCGATGTTGGTGGCGTCGCCGACTCGCAGCACGTTCCAGCCATAGGCAGCGAAGCGCGCGCCGACGTCTTCCGTGAAGGTGATGGTGGTCGGGCCTTCAATGGTTATGTGGTTGTTGTCGTAGATCCAGCAAAGATTGCTGAGCTTCAGGTGTCCGGCCAACGAGGCCGCTTCGCTGGAGACACCCTCCATCATGCAGCCGTCGCCGCACAGGCTGTAGACTCTGTAATCGAAGATGTCAAAACCCGGTCGGTTATATCGTGCGGCGAGCCACTTGCCCGCGATGGCCATGCCGACACTGGTGGCAACGCCCTGCCCCAGCGGCCCGGTCGTCGTTTCCACGCCCGAGGTCCAGCGGTATTCCGGATGGCCCGCAGCCCGGCTGCCGAACTGGCGGAAATTCCGGATGTCGTCCAGCGACACGCTGAGCCGGCCAAGAACCTCGTAATCGGGATCCACCGCTTTGGCGCCGACCAAGTGCAGGATCGCGTACAGCAGCATGGAAGCGTGGCCGGCGGAGAGCACAAAGCGATCGCGATTCGGCCAGATCGGATCTTCGGGATCGAAGCGCAGCACGCGCTGCCACAAGGCATACACGGTGGGCGCCATGCCCATGGGCGTGCCGGGATGACCCGAGTTGGCCTTCTGGATGGCGTCAATCGCGAGCGTGCGAATGGTGTTGACGCACAATTCGTCGAGGTTGACCGCCGTGTCTGCGACACTTGCCATGCTTCCCCCACAGAACAATGGCAGCAGAATGGGACCGTGAGCACCGCAACAACGATTCTTATGAAACTGGCGGCGTCATTCTTTGCGGGACCCTCATTCGCCAATCATCTTATGCGTGCCCTTTAAGCCGAACTCTTCATCGCCTCTGTGGAACGCCTCTTCGCGAGTTCGCTGAAGACCTGGTAGAACGCCGGCACGCTGGCCTTCAGCAGGTCGAAATCATTCTTGGAAACCAAGAGCACATCCATCCGGGTGCGAGCTCGAATGGTCGCGTTGCGGCTGCAATCCATCAGCACTGCCATTTCCCCGAAGTAGTCGCCGCTACGCAACGTGGCGACCACCGTCTGGACCCCGTCGCGTTCCTGCAGCACCTCGCACTCACCCGACTCGATGATGTACACCTTGTCGCCGACATCACCCTGGAAGAAGACCATCTCGTCCGCCTCGAAGTGCTGCTTGCAGATGCCGCTTTCCATCGCGGTCCGCACTTCCACCAAGTCGGGAGGAAACACCACGGAGAGTACCCAATCCAGGAAAATCCGCACCTTGCGGTTCAGGGTGGGAACTTTCATCAGGTAGACGGTTCGCCATAGGCACCACGCCGGGAATCCCGACACGCGCATGCCCAAAGTCTCCGCGACCGCCGAGTAATGCCCCAGAGA
The DNA here is from genome assembly GCA_020073185.1 of Terriglobia bacterium. Classification (NCBI taxonomy): domain Bacteria; kingdom Pseudomonadati; phylum Acidobacteriota; class Terriglobia; species Terriglobia bacterium. The sequence continues at coordinate 58,673 of JAIQFT010000015.1, read as the reverse complement.
GCCCAGCTTGCCCAAGGCTTCAAACGCGAACGCGCTTTGGGGCCGCCCCTGGATGGCGGCGACGATGTTGCTTGCCACCGCCTTGGCTTCGCGGACGGCGTGCTGCGCTGTCGGCGGCACGGGTTGGCCCGATATCGTCGTGATCGAGGCGCAATCGCCCAGCGCCCAGACCTCGCCTTCATACCCGGCCAGTTCCAGGTTGCCGTTGACCAGCAACCTGCCTTTGTCGTACGTGCAATCCAGCTTTTGCAGCACCGGGGGTAGCTGCGCGGGAACGGTGGAGATGACGGTCTTGGTGGGGATTTCCATCTTCGAGCGCAGAATGGCCTTCTCCGAGGTCGCCGCCACCAGCCGGTCGTGCAAAAGGATTTCGACTCCGCGCCGGTGCAGGAGTTGCTCAGCAAACTCGGCCAGTCCCGCGGTCACTTCCGGCAAGATCCGGTCTCCGGAATGAATCAGCAGGCAGCGGTGCTTCTCCTTGCGCAGCCGTGGGAATCGCCGCTTCACCTGCTGGATGAAATCATTGAGTTCGGCAATCACCTCCACGCCCGAGAAACCGCCGCCGGCCACCACGAAGGTCAACAACTTGCTGCGAATCTCCGAGTCCGGTTCGACTTCGGCTTCCTCCAACACGTTGATGACGTGGTTGCGCAGGCACATTGCATCGGCCAGGTTCCGGAATGGCAGGGCGTGCTCCAGCATCCCGGGCATGCCGGAAAACTTGGTGGTGCTGCCCAGCGCGATCACCAAGTAATCGTAGGAGAGTTCCATCTTCCGCGGGCGGAACCCCGGACTCACCGTCACCACCCGGTTCCTCAGGTCAATCGCTTCCACCTCGCGCATCACCAGCTCCGTGCGCGAACACAGTTGGCGGATGGGAGCGACCACGTCGGTGAGACCGATCGAGCCGGAAATCACCTCCGGGATCATCGGTTGGTAAACCCAGTAGTTTTCGCGGTTGACGAGGCTGAGCGCCGCCTCATTTGGCTTGAGGAGCTTTTCCAGGTGACGGGCGGTATACACGCCGCCGAAACCGCCGCCTAGAATCAGAATGCGTTTTTCCCCAGTGCGCATTGTCCCCACACGTTCCTACGCCGGCCCTCATGAACTCGCGACGCAGAATACCCCGCGCGGCTGCATCGAGTCAGGCAAATTGGAAATGGCTCCCGACGCGAATTGGGTCGCCCAACGACCCAGTGGTTTGATTCGCACCCTACACTGCCTTCCGCAATAATACAACCCGATAGTGATTGCGCGTCGGGAGCATCACCATCGGCGTGCCAACGGCGTTTGTCACCATCGCGGTTATCATCAGGGGCCATGCCGTGGCACGCCCCCGTTGTTCTTAACCTGCGCACGCGAGTTGTCGCGGCAGCAAGTTACTTCTTCAGCGAGCGAACGAAAGCGATCACGTTGCCAATGTCGGCGTCAGTCAACCCGGCAGGCGGTTTCATCTTGCCCTTGCCCTCCTTGATGACTTTCTTCAGGTCGGCGTCGCTCATCTTCTGTACCTCAGGCGAACCCAGCGGCTGGATGGTGGTGTTAAACATCTTGGCCATTGCCGGATTCCCTTCGCCATTGGCGCCATGACACATCTTGCACTTCTTGTCGTACACGGCGTGGCCGGCGGCGACATCCGCCGCCAGCGCGGGCGTGATTGCCACCACAATGATTACCAGGATCGACGCTGCGGTTCGAAACATGTACGCGCTCATCTTCTCGTTCTCCTTGTTGTTTTAGCGGTCGGTACGCCGTAACAGACCTGCGGCTTGTTGCATGGCCCTTTTGTTGACAGTATTCATAATGTCTTCGCGGGTGGAAGGGATCACGCTGACCAGGGTGAGGAAATTCTCCTTCCCCAGCACCGCAACCGTCGTCTTCGTAGTCGCGCGCACGGTGGCGTTGCGAGGGTGGCTGGTGATCAACGCCATCTCGCCAAAATACTGGCCCGGCTGAAGTTTCGCCACGAGCTGTTCCTGCCCGCCCGATCCGGTCACCACCTCCACTTCACCGCTGTGGATGAAGTAGGCGCAGTCGCCTGTGTCGCCCTGCTGGAAGATGAACTGTCCTGGATCGAATTCCTCAAAGTAGAACAGGCTATGGCTCCGCAGGAACTTCCACGCCAGCACCCCCAGCAGAACGGCGATTCCAACCGCCACCAGCGCAGGCGCGATCACGGAAAACACGAACAGCGTACCGCCCGTGGTGTTCATCAAAAACTGTAATCCCAGCCCGTATGCCACCAGCGCCAGGAGTTGCGCCGCAATCAGCAGCCGCCGGGCGATGATGGGATCGGATTCAATTCGCTCCAGCTTCGTCGCAACTTTATTCATGGCTTCACTTCCCCTGGAACGTTGTGCGCGGGATTCGTCGCCCCATGGCATTGCATGCAACTGGTCTCGCCGGAGAACAGGGAAGCCTTGAATTCGTCGTGCACGCCCAGCCACTTGACGGATTCCGCATGGCACTTCAGGCAATCGGTGTTGGGATACGGATGGCGCAGCTTGACCGGCAACTTGAAGGTGCGCGTGTAGTACACCCACACGTCGTGCATGCCCTCCTTCTTCGCCTCCACCGTGCCAAAAAGGCCGTATGAAGTATGGCAGATGTAGCACTGATCGTCGGGGATGTACCGGTTCTTGTAGTGCAGGGCCGCCAGGCTCTCACTCTTCGGATTCTTCATGTCGCTGACGAACGCCTGCATCGTCAGGTGGCAGGATTCGCAAAACTCGACTCTCTCCGCCCGTTCAAAGACGAGAACGGTGCCGACCCCCGACGAAACCACCGGAAGGACCCCGACACCCAGGGCGAGAACCCCCCACGACGCGGCGCTCAACGTCCGGCCACGGTAGCGCACCAGCGAGTAGAGAACGACTGCGATTCCGATCACGATCACGGCCGCCAGCAACCGCGCGCCGAAATGCTCCACTGGGTCCCTCTGAAACCGGGAGATCTCCTGCGCGCGCAGCAGGAGCGGCGTGAGCGCCAGCGCGGCCACATGGACAACGCGCCCAGCTTTCCTGACCCGCATGACTCCCCCACTGCCACTTAGATCGGAACACGACTCTTGCGGCCAGTGTCGGAGCCGCAGACCATGCACCATCGTGGCCGGGTCGCTGGAACGTCACTGAGCCTTCCTTCACCGGGGTGTGGCAGGTGCTGCAATCGGGGCGCGTCCCTTGACATGAAAGCCATATAAGGTAGAAGGTTCCCGGCTTCTCATTCGCGGTCACGTCGACAGCCGTCGTCTGACCTGCGCCCCAGCCCACCTACAAGAACGTTGCGGCAACAATGCCCGACAGTTGCGAGGCACAGGTGATGGGTGCACATAAGGCGTTGCGAACCGGTCGCGGTGCTGGGGTACCGAATCCCCACGGCTACCAAAACTCCAGCAAAGTGTAGGGCTCTATACCATGCTGAAAGCCCGGAGAACAATTACCCAAGTAGTAACCCGAAGCGGCTATGGGGCATTCCAGCCGGCTGGTTAGGCAAGAAACTGCGGCAATGACTGCCAGCAATTAGGGACGAGCATTGACGTTCCGGGCGTCGCGCCGAACTCGCCTAGAGAAATTCGTCCCTAGAGACTTTATGTCCCTGTGTGCGTCGGCATTTCCGAGGTTAATCTGGCACCACGTGTTTGTGGTGAGCAACGCTCCACGAATCCGGAACTGGCCTCGCGCTACGCGTCTTCGCGTGGCGTTTTGATTATTTAGCGTCACCTGGCCAGTCTGGCGGCTGCGAAGGTCACCCCCCAGACCTACGCCAATCGTCCTGTACATCGGTGTGTATTCGCTGCGTGCAGCAAGGGACCAGGCAGCGCAGGGACACCGCAGGAGCCGGACGGAAGGGCGGTCGGTCGCATGGCAGGTTTTGTTCCGAGTTGCAACTCACTTGAGAGCGCCACTCATGAGCCGCAGAAGCTATCTATATCTATTCCGCGCATCCCTGACGTTGTGTCTGCTGGTTCCAGCCAGCCTGCTGTGCGCCGGCAGTAAGAAGCAAAAGAAGGAGGAACCGGTCGATACCAGCAACCTGGTGTGGCCGCAACCTCCGCAACGGCGCCGGATCGCCTATCTCGCCCAGATCACTGCAACGGACGACGTTGTCGGCGTTCCCAAGCGGAGTTGGATGGATCGCGCCGCTGGGGCCAGGCCTCCGGCACGGCGACAAGTCTTGAAATCGCCCTATGGCGTGGCCGTCGATTCCAAGCGCCAGATCTATGTGGCCGATGCCGCCAATCACGCGGTGTTCATCTTCAACCTGGAACAGAAGCGAGTGGAGTATCGTGGCGACCGGCCTCCCGCGCGCCTGGCGCTCCCCATTGGACTGGCCATCGATGACGAGGACCGCCTGTTCGTCTCCGATGCGGCGCTGCACCAGATTACCTGTTTCCGCCCTGATGGCGAGGTGCTGGCGGTGTTTGGCATGGACGACCTGCAGCGACCCGCCGGCATGGCGCTCGACAACCGCCTCCATCGTTTGTACGTCGCCGATGCAAAAGCCAACCGACTGGCGGTCTTCGATACCACTTCGTTTCGTCGGCTGCAGCATATCGGAGGGCCCAGTACCCCGGGCAAAGGCGAACCCGGCAAATTCTCCGCCCCGAGCAATGTGGCGGTCGGTGCCGATGGCCAGGTGTTTGTCACCGACACCTGGAACCAGCGGGTGCAGGTGTTCGACTCCGCCGGCAAATTCGTGCGCGCGTTCGGCCGACATGGTGTTACCCCAGGTGATTTTGTCCGTCCCAAGGGCATCGCCGTGGATAGCGAGGGGCATGTGTACGTCGCCGACGCCGAATTCAACAATTTCCAGATCTTGACTCCCGACGGGCGTCCGCTGCTGGCGGTTGGCGATTACGGGACGAATCCCGGCCAGTTTGCTCTGATTGCCGGCATGGCAATCGACAAATCCAACCGGATCTATGTAACCGACCAATGGCATGGACGCTTGCAGATTTTTCAGTATTTCCCGGAACAAGCGGCGGTTGTGCGGACCGGGACGGCCCCGTAGTCGAATCCCCACGAAAACACCTGGTCTGCACGACTGTGGACCAAAAGGAGGACTCGTGAAGTGCTCAATCGTCCTGGTTGTGCTGGCAGCATTTGTGATCACCAGCGCAGCCTGGGCACAGACGTCCAAGGTCATTGGCTCCAAGCACGACATTAACGCCCAGGGCTGTAAGGGTTGCCACGCGTCGCACGACGGAGCCTCGGCCACCGGCGGCACCAACGCGGCTTCGGGCAAGATTCTGCTCTGGGACCGCGACTTCTCCACGCAGACGTTCGGCGTTTACGATTCGCCGAGCATGCAAAACAAGGCGAGCGAGATCGGCGGAGCCACCCCCCTGCAAAACACTGACGCACGCATGAACTCGCTGCTCTGCATGTCCTGCCATGACGGTGTGACCACCCCCAACTTGACAGCTAACACGGGGCCGACGGGTTCGGTGTCCATCGGAAATCCCGCAAATTCGTTCGGCTTGCAGAATGACCATCCGGTCAACATGTCGCATGATCCGACGAAGAACGCGCAATTGGCGCCGGTGTCGAGCGTCACCAGCGGGGGACTGACGCTGTACGGCTCCGCCAACACCGTCCAGTGCTCCTCGTGCCACACCACGCACGACCCGACCAACGGGTCGTTCCTGCGGAAAGCGAATACCAATTCCGCTCTCTGCACCACTTGCCACCTCTAACCAGGACAACGTGGGGAGGGAGTTCGCCTCCCTCCCGCAAATTTTAGGCCGAGGCACGGATGAGTTCCCGCAAGCGCAGGACGCTGGCAGCGCTGCCAGTCCTGATTCTGCTGATCACCGCCAGCGTGGCGGCGACCGCCATCATTCGTCCGCAAGAGAGCATCGCCGCCGGACCGCTAGTCGTGGAGCGGATTGACCTCATCCGCGGCAGCAGCGGCGTGGAGATTGAGATCACCACCAGCGGTCCCATGCAATACACCACCATGCAGCTCTCCAAGCCGGAGCGATTTGTCGTTGACGTGCCGGATTCGATCCCGAGTCCAGAATTGAGTGCAATCCATTCCATCGCAGTGAATACGGCTGAAATCAAGTCAGTCCACATCGATCATGGGTATCTGCGTGGCAAACCCGTGACGCGGATCAGCGTGGAAGTGGCCCCCAAGCGCGACATGGAGATCGCGCTGGCGCCCGACGGGTTGAAGCTGAGGCTGCGAATTGCCCCAATCACAGTGTCGCCGCGGGCGGCGCCGGCCGCATCGGGAGGATTCTGGGCGCGAATACGGCACCGCTCCCGCAAGGTGGATGAACTTGAACACGGCACGGCGGCGGGGGCAGCTGAAACGAATGAAGTCGAAGCAAAACTTGAACACCCCCCGTTAGCGGCCACCGCGGAGCCTGCTGGCAACGTCCCACCGCCGGAACCAGTCAATATCGAAGGTTTAATCTCGCGGCCAACGGCGTTGTCGGCCGTCACCGCAGAGATAGCGGCGCCTCCGCTGGAAGTCCCTGAACCCGTCAATATGGAGGGGGTACTCTCGCGTCCGCCGGCCTTGGCGGCTGAAACAGCCGAGATAGCGGCGCCGGCCGGCGTTCCCGAAACCAATCCGGTTGCGCCGCCGGTGCGGCTGGGTGTCGGCGTAACCGGCAAAGCCAAGGACGTCGAACTGGGACGCGAGGAAGAGGCCATCAGGGCGACCCTGCCAGCGGAAAAACGTGTCCCGGCGCCACGCAATGGCGGCGCCTATGGCCTGCAGGTGTCAGGTGCCGTCACCGGCGGCTACTACCAGGCTTCCACCAGCAACGGGTATGTGTCACAACAGGATTCCCCGGTGGGGAGCTTGCGTCTGGATGCGACCGGCTTTGTCCGCAGCCCACAGATTCTGAATTTCACGGTCAAGCCACAAGGCAGTTTGGGCCGCCTGTCCAGCGAAGGCGTGTTCCCCGATGGAAATGGCGTTTCCGTCACTACCACTCTATTTGGCGGTGGGGCGACACCGTTCACGGTGTCGTACCACCGCCTAAACCGCGCGTTGGTGACCTTTGGGCCGCTCGACCGGCTCGCCGGGCTGGAAGCCAACACCTTTCAAGACTCGCTCGGAGCAAGTTGGCAGCTCCACTTGAAAAACGTTCCCGAGCTGGCAGTGAGTTATTCCAAGTACTCCGACAACTATGAGCCTCTAACCGCCCTAGCCCCCAAGACGGTCGACGGCGGGCGTTTGTTCTCGGTGGACGTCACCTACAAATTGTCGGGCTGGAACCTGCAATCGCGCTACAAGTTAGAACGCTCGACGCAGGACCTAATCAACATCTTCGATCCTAAGCAAGCTCCTTATCTCTACAAACGCAACGATCAGGAAGTTCGCGTTTCGGCCGATCGCGAGGTCGGCGAGTGGCTGAGCACCGCCATTGTGGCCGGTGCAACCAAGGCACGGAACCAGGTCCAGGGGCGCCCGTTCGACCAAAGCTTCCGGTTTTTGACCGGCAGCTCGTTCCTCCGGCCGAGCAAGAAACTGACATTCTCCTTCCGCGCTGGAGTGACCGACAACATTGTGGGCGCCTTCCTCGAACAGGTTACCGGAGGAAACAGCTTAACCTCCGCCCAGCCAATCCTGTTAGTGCCCAGTCAGGCTGACTTGCGGATGATCAGTTTCAACGGCTCGGCGCAGTACGCGTTCACCAACGACTTGCGTGCGCAGGCCGACGTCACGCGGGAAACCACGCATGCGCCGCTGTCCAGCACGATTGCAAGCTCCGCCAGCGGATTGACCTCCGCACAGGGCAGCCTTTCCTTGACTCACCGCTTCCGGTTCTGGCGTCTGCAGGCCTACTACGCCGCGAACGGCGGAAATTTCACCTACGCGGCCGCGGGATCGAACACCACCTACGGCCAGCGGGCGAACGCCAGCGCCACCCTCGGCTCGCTGGCCTCTATGGAGCTGACGGCCGGGGTCAACGGCAGCCTGCAAGATGTCACCGGCAGCACCTACGTGCACGACCGCAGCGCCGGGGCGAACTTGGCCTTGTCGCGCTCGCTCTGGGAACGCTGGAAGGTGCGCGCGACCTACGACCGCGAAAATGACAAGTACAATTTCCTGGCCGCGCAATATTCCTCCGTCCTCAACGGGGTAACAGTTTCGGTAGTCCATCCGTCCGCTGAGCTGTCCGTTTCTCACAACATCCGCGACGGTCTGACTTTTCAAGCCGATCCCCGCCTGCAGTTGGTTTCCTCCGGCCAGGGCGGCCTGTTGCTGGGGGCCTTCCCGGGCACGTTGGTAGTGCCCACCGGCGCTACTTGGAGCAGCGCGGCACTGGCCGTCCACCCGGTTCAAAAATTGACAGGACGCGTGGCCTGGCTCACCAGCCGGCAGAGGCTGCAGGGCGCCGTCACCAATTCATATCGCGAGTGGGAGGTATCCGCCGGATACCGGTTCCGCTCCATCACGCTGGACGCCGGCTACCTGTCCCACGACCAGAATTTTGCCGTCGATGTGTTCCAGCGCAATCGTTTCTTTTTCCGCGTGGTTCGTGAATTCACGGTGTTTTGAGAAATTGGCTGGACGAAAAATAATTCGAGCTGGTGCGCGCCTGGTGGTCGCGGTGTGGCTGTGTCTTGCGACAGCGCCGAATGGCCTTTGCGCCGACGTGCCCGCGCCCGCGGTCATCGCCGGCGGGCGGCGCATCGATTACCTGCGTTCCATCGCCTCGGAAAAAGACGTCAATCCCACACGTTCGTTCTGGAACAAGCTGGTGGACTTCGTGGCGGGCGCGCCCAAGTACCGCCACCTGGTGCGACCTTACGCGATCACCACCGATTCCCACGGACGGATCATCGTCACCGATCCGGGCGCGCAAATGGTGCACATCTTTGACTTCGCCCAGAAGAAGTACCATCACCTGGAGGGCGGGCGGCATCGGCGCTTCGAATCTCCGATCGGCGTCGCCACCGACGCCGACGACAACATCTACGTCACCGATTCCTTGCGCGGCCATATTTTCGTTTTCGACCGCGACCTCCACTTCCGCCGCTTCCTCGGTGAGCGAGGCGGGGAGGGCATCTTCAAGCGGCCCACCGGCATTGTCGTGGATTCGGCGCAGCGCCGCATCTACCTGAGCGACACGCTGCGCCACAGGATCTTCATCCTCGACCTTGAAGGCAACGTGCTGGGCAGTTTCGGAGAGCGCGGCAGCGCTCCCGGCCAACTCAATTTCCCAACTGACCTCGCCTGGCGCGACGGCGAGCTGCTGGTCCTGGATGCCATGAACTTCCGCGTGCAGGGATTTGATCCCAGTGGCAGGCTGCAGCGGGTGTTTGGCCAGCTGGGCAATAGCACCGGGTCCCTGAGCCGGCCCAAAGGACTGGCCGTGGACAGCGAAGGCGACATCTACACTGCCGAAGCGCTGCTGGAAGCCGTGCAGATTTTCGACGGCGACGGCCATTTCTTGTACTACTTCGGGAACACCGGCACGGGACCCGGCGAGTTCCAGTTGCCCGCCGGAGTCTGGATTGACCCCCACGACCGCATCTTTGTCGCGGATGCCCTGAATCGGCGTGTACAGGTGTTCCAGTTTGTGCGCGCACGCGGAAGGGGTATGCCGTGATGCGGGCGCGAGCCGGGGCCGTAATCGGGGGCGGCCTCGTCCTGATATTCGCGAGCTGGCTGGCCGGGCCGGTGTCGGCAGGTACGGCGGACGTCATCCACTCGTCGCACAACCTGTCCGCCAGCGGTCCGGGAACCGTGCAGTCTTCGGAAACGCAAGTCTGCATTTTCTGCCATGCGCCGCACAACGTGTTTCCCGAGGTCCAGCCGCTGTGGAATCGCTTCCTGCCGGTGCAGTCCTACAATCCATACAGCAGCTCCACGATGAAAGCGGCGGCGGCGATGCCCAGCCAGACCTCGAAGCTGTGCTTGAGTTGCCACGACGGAACCGTCGCCCTCGGACAGACCATCACAAGCGGGCTGATCACGACAACCGGTGCTCTGAGTCCCGCCAAGAACCTGACGACCGACCTGAGCGATGACCATCCCGTCAGTTTCACCCTCACCAACAACGGCGAACTCTCTCCCAACCTGTTCCTAAGCCCGCCGGTTACAGGCGATCCGACCGTAAAACTGCGGAATGGTAACGTCGAATGTGTGACCTGTCATGATCCGCACACACCGAACCTGGATCCCATCGCAGGCATGTTCCTGGTCCGTCCCAACTCCAATAGCGCGATTTGCCTGGCCTGCCACGATCCTTCCCGGCCGCAGCCGAACGCCTTGAACGGCTGGACCAGCAGCGCCCACCGCACCTCCGGCAACGCCACCGCCGGCGGCGCCATGTTTGGTCCCTACGGCGACGTAGCCTCGGATGCCTGCCTCAACTGCCACCAGTCGCACAACGCTCCCGCCGGCGCCGCGGCTCGCCTGCTGCGCGGCCCCGAAGAAGAGGCGTGCCGCCAATGCCACAGCGGCACCAACTTGAGTCCGGCGATCGCCGATATCATGGGGGAATTCAGCAAGACGTACAGCCACCCGGTAATAACCGTTACCGGCCTGCACGACGCGGCCGAGGATGCGTTTCCTTTGAATGGCAATCGTCACTCTGAATGTGTCGACTGCCACAATTCGCACGCCGCCTCCAACACCGGCGGCAGCAACGTGCCACCGGCGCTGCAGTCCCCCCTCCTGGGCGCCTCCGGCGTGGACCAGGCCACCGGCGCCATCGCGCTGCGCCCCGCCAGCAACGAGTACGAGATCTGCTTCAAGTGTCACGCCAACAGCACCAACAAACCTCAAGATGGCGCCGGCTACAGTGTGTACGGCCGGACGCCCGTGCGGCTGACGTTCAGCCGCCTGGCTGACCCGAACAATGTACGGCTGGATTTCAATACCGGCTTGGCGCGGCACCCGGTCACGCAGCCTCGGTACCTGACGGCGGCGGCGACCCCCAGCCTGCGCCCTGCCATTGTGAATTTGGATGGCAGCACTGGCCGCAGCCTCGGCCCAGGCACCTACATCTACTGCGGCGACTGCCACAATAATGACCGAGCCCGCGGTGCCGGCGGCACGGGTCCCAACGGACCGCATGGATCGGCCTATCCGCACTTGCTCGAGCGCCGTTATGAGGTAGAAAACCCGCCAGGCAATGGCGTCAGGTACACCGGCGGGACGACGGGCACCTATGCCCTTTGCGACAAGTGCCACGACATCACCAACAGCATCCTGCAGAACCGGAGTTTTACATCTGGCAGTGGGCACTCGATGCACATTGTCGAGGAGCGCACTGCCTGCTCCACCTGCCATGCGGCGCATGGAATTCAAGGAGGGGGGTTAGCCGCCACCACCAAGAGCCTGGTGAATTTCGACACTGCGATCGTGCGGCCCAGCAGCAGCGGTCTACTGCTTTACCTGAGTACCGGGACGAATTCCGGTCTCTGTTTTCTGACCTGCCACGGCGAAAATCACAACCCGTATAGATACCCGAATAACTGATGACCAAGCTCGCTCAACTACGAGGTGCAAAGGCGATCGCGATGGTCGCCGTGCTGACCTGCTTTTTTTTTCCATGTACGCCTCGGCCCAACTCGCTCCCGGACCGCTGTCGAAGGCACATAGCTTCCTGAACGGCGCCACCAATTGCACCAGTTGCCATCGGCTGGGCGGCCAGGCGACGAAGTGTCTTGATTGCCACACCGAAATTGCGATCAGGATCGCGGCCGGACGTGGCATGCACGCGCGCGTGGCGGGAAAAACCGCCGGCAGTCCAAGCTGCTCCACGTGCCACTCCGAGCACAATGGCGAGCGCTTCGCGCTGATCCGGTGGGAACCGCCGCAGCCGCTGTTCGACCACAGCAAGACAGGATGGCCGCTCACCGGCAAACATACGGCGCTGACATGCAGCCGCTGCCATGCGCCGGAGAACATCGTGGCAAGCGAGAAGCCGCAGATTCGGGTCAAGGATCTGAGGCGGACCTTCCTCGGCCTGTCGCGCGAGTGCGCCGCGTGCCACAACGATCAGCACCGCGGCCATTTCGGCCGCAACTGCGAACAGTGCCACAACCCCAGCGACTGGAAGGCGGTACCGAACTTCGACCACGCGCGCACGCACTTCACGCTGACCGGAGCGCACGCGCGGGTTAGCTGCGACAAATGCCACACGCCGGCGGAGCGAGGCGGCCCGCCGCGCTGGACTGGGCTGGTGTTCGATGGCTGCACGGGATGCCATACGGATCCCCATCGCGGCAAATTCGCCACCGCCTGCCAGTCGTGCCATAGCACCGCCGGCTGGAGGTCGGTTTCGATGCAGGCGGTGGCCGCGAGATTCGATCACGCGACCACGAAGTTCCCCTTGCTGGGCAGGCATGCGTCGCTGCGCTGCGGTCAATGCCACGTGGCCGGCGACTTCAAGAAGCCGATCGCGTTCCAGAAGTGCTCCGATTGTCACCACCCCGATCCGCACAGCGGGCAATTCGCCAAGCGCGCCGACGCTGGCGAGTGTTCCGCCTGCCACACGGTCGAAGGATTCAAGCCGGCGAAATTCGGCCTGCTGGAACACGCGAAAACCGAGTTCTCGCTGCAAGGCAAGCATGCTACGGTGGGCTGCGAGCGCTGTCATATTCCGGCGGGCAAGGCGACGGTATACCGCATCAAGTTTGCCCAGTGTGCCGACTGCCACAAGGACGCTCACGGGCGCCAGTTCGCCGCCGCTCCGCTCCTCAACCGTTGTGAAACCTGCCATTCCGTGCAAGGCTTCCGGCCATCCACATTCACGGTGGCGCGACACAGTACAACGGCGTTCCCGCTGACCGGCAAGCACGTTGCGGTTAAGTGCTCCGACTGTCACAAACCGATTGTCGGGACTGACCCGAAGAGCGTGGCGCGCTACCGCTTTGAAGATCGCTCCTGCACCGCCTGCCACCAGGATCCGCACCGCGGGCAGTTCAGCCGGCTCATGCAGGCAGGCGCCGATGGCAGCACCATGGAATGCCGGCTCTGCCACTCGCCAGAGTCCTGGAAAGACATGAGCTTCCCGCATTCCGTGGACGGCTTTCCGCTACTCGGAAAGCACGCCACCACCGCGTGCGTGAATTGTCACAAGCCGGCGCAGCCGGATATTCCGCTGAAGTTGGTGGACTTCAAATCTGCCCCCAGTAAATGCGAGCGATGCCACCAGGATTATCACCTTGGTCAATTCGCCCGGGCCGGCGGAATCACTCCCTGCGCTGACTGCCACAGCAGTGGGCGGTGGGTGCCGTCGCTGTTCGACCACGGAAGGGAAACGCGGTTCCCGCTTCTCGGCAAGCATCGTGACGTGAAATGCGCAGCTTGTCACAAGAATGTGAAGCTGGTTGAGGGAAAGACGGTGACCGAATTCAAACGCACGCCAACCGAGTGCGCGGCGTGCCATCGCAATCCGGTCTGAGGAACAGTCGCCTGTGACCGACTCCGAAAGGAAGACTTCGATCGCGCAAGAGAAGTTCACGATGACAGTGCAAGCGGCTGCCAGGTCCAAAGGGGATGCGGGAGGGAGTCAATGCGGAATATAAAATCCGTTGCCGGTAATTCGCCAGCCCGAAATCGGCATTCTTCATCGGAAATCTGCGATCGGCTGCCGGAGGTGATTCCATGTGCGTCAGAGGCAAGCTGACGAATCTCCCGCGCAGCCTGGGCCTTGTGATTGTTCTGCTCTTCACGCTCGTCGCATGGTCGCAGGATGCTGGTGAAAGCGGCAGAAAGCACAATTTGAATGGTCAAAGCTGCTCGACGTGCCATGTCGCGTCGACCGCTTCGCCATCGCCCGCGGCGCAGGCAGGCAACTGCGACACAACCCTGTTGTGGGACTGCGCATTGCTCTCCCGGACCTTTCAAAGCTACGACGCGCCTGCGGCCGGCAGCAAAGCCGCGGGTGCGGCATTGCCTGGGGACGACACGCAAGTGCGCATGTCCTCCATGCTGTGCGCGAGCTGTCACGATGGAGTCTCCACCACGGATATGAATCGTGGCTCCAAAGCCGATTTCTTATCCAGCGTCCCCAGGGGCCTGCAGAACGAGCATCCCGTCGACGTTCCCCATGACCCCACGAAGGATCCGAAACTGGCTGCGTTGCCCGTTGTCCTCCGGCAGGTAAAGTTGTTCGGTCGCACCAACACTGTACAATGCACCACCTGTCACGAGGTCCACGACAACAATGATGCCGACCTCCTGCGGTCGCCCAATAAGAATTCGTCGCTGTGCGTTGTCTGTCATCTGTAGCGGAATCGCTGGCGCTCGGTCACCGCTTATTCGTGCACGTTTGGTAGCCAGCGCAGCATGCGGTTTTGCAGCGTGTTGACCACCAGGTTCAGCAGGATGCCGATGGCGCCCGCCACGATGACCGCAGCATAGGCTTCGGGAATGCGGTAGGTCGCCTGGTACTCGTAAATCGCGCGCCCCAGTCCGCGCTCGCCCAGCCCGACGAACATCTCCACGGCAATCACCAGCACCATGGAGTAAGAGGCGGCGGTGCGCACGCCGTCGAAGACGCTGGGCAGGGCCTCGTAAAAGACGATGTCGGTGATGGTCTCAAACGAACTGAGCTCGAACAGCTTGGCTTGGTAGAGACGCCGCTTGTTGGCCAGCGTGGCGCCGGTCACCGTGTTCACCAGAATCACCAGCAGGCTGGGATACGCGGCGAGGGCAACGATGGAGGTTTCTCCGACGCCGACAATGATCAGAAACAGCGGAAACAGCGCCGAAGCCGGGATGGACCGCAGCGCGTGCAGCGGACCTTCCACCATCTGGTACCAGCGCTGGCGATATCCCAGGTACAGGCCGACAGGAATTCCCACCGCGCCCGCTATCGTCAGAGCGCCCAAGACGCGGCCCAGCGTCAGCGCAACGTCGCCGACGATGCGGTCCCGCACCATGCCGCTGACGGCGCGCAGCACGCTCCAGGGCGCGGGCAGCACGATCGGGTCCACCAAACGAAAGCCGGCCACCGCCGCCCAGGCAGCCAGCAGCAAGAGCAGCGGCGCGATCACTCGCGTCGGCTTGCGCAGCGGCTTGGTCAATCTCGGCATGAGGGGTTACACCAGTCCATCGCGGATGCAGGCGATGAGCGCCTTCTCCATGGTGTCGTAATCCAGCGTGCCGCGTTCGCGCGGATGCGGGCTCTTGAATTCCATGTCGGACATGATCCGCACGGGGCGGTCGCCGACGATCACGTAGCGCATGCCGATGGCGAGCGCGTCGGAGACGTTGTGCGTGATCAGCACCACGGTCATGCCATCCTTGGTGGCAAGCGCGTGGAGCGCGTGGATGATGTTGGTCTTGACGTCGCGATCGAGCGCGGAGAAGGGTTCATCGAGGATGACCAGCGGGGGCCTCCACGACAGGCAGCGCGCCAACGCCAGCCGTTGCAGTTCGCCGCCGGAAATCTGCGCCGGCAGCGAATGCAAAATGCCATCGAGCCGGAACAAGGAAGCCAGATACGCAACCCGCGCTTGGCTCTCCAGTTCGCTCCATCCCAATTTTTCGAGTGGGTACTCCAGGTTGCCGCGCACCGTCTGCCACGGGAAGATGCTGTTCATCGGGTGCTGGTCCATGTAGACCACGTCGGCACGCTTGCTGAACTGCGGCGACCACTCGATACGCCCCGCGGTCGGTTTGATGATGCGGGCCATCATTTTTCCCAGCGTGCTTTTGCCGCAGCCGCTGGCGCCCATGAGCGCGACCACCGAGCCCTGCTCGATGTCGAGGGCGAACCCGGAGTACAGCGCCTTGGAGTCGTTCGCCGCCGTGCAGTAGGAGAAGTCCACGCCGCGCACGCGCAGCGCGTGTTCGCCGGCCGCGTGCGCTCTAGCGCGTTGGGTCGATAAGACGGTGAGCATCGATCTTCTCGGGAATTTCGCCGATCTCGTACAGCATGTCAATAAAACGTTGCAGCACGGCCGCGTCCACCTGGTTCGACAAGGTGATGTCGGCCACGTTTACGCGCGACGCCATCTCCGGCGTCATGCGGGTGAAACGGGGCAGGAGCGCGGTCGCCTGCCGCGGGTGGGAGCCGACGTAGGCGATGGCTTCCCGCATCACGGCCACCGCCCGCCCGCCGGCCTCCGGTTGCCTGCGCTCGAAATCGCGGGAAATGACGGACACGCCCACCGGGCACGGCTCCATCAACTCGGCGTACACGGAATCCGACAGCGGACGGTACTTTCCCGGCTCGGCGATCAAGGTGAGCGGGTCGTAGGAAAACAGCGCATCCACCGCGCCGGATTCCAGGCTCGACACCTGCGCCGATGGCGGCAATTGGATGAACGTGACCGTCTGCGGGTCCACGCCATTGCGTTGCAGGAACGCGCTGATCAGGCGCGTTGCCGACATGCCGGGGAAAACGCCGACCTTGTTCCCTTTCAGGTCCGCTAGCTTTTGCAGCGGCGAGCCGCTCTTGACCACGATGCGATAGGTGGAGTTCTCGCGCCGCATGCGGCTGTGCGAGAACACGCGAAATCGTCCCGGGTGCTGGATTTCCAGATGCAGCAGCGGCACCAGCGACACCGCTGGCAGCACATCGACCTGGCCGGCGACAAGGGCGCTCACCATGTCGTTGCTGCTGCTGAACGACACGACCTCGGCCTGCAAGTGATGGCGTTGGAACATCTGCTGATCCTGAGCCGCGACCACCGGCAGGCTCGCCAGCATGGGTGGATAGGCGATGCGCACCCGGCCATTGCGGCGCGAGGTCAGGCGCACGGCCGCCACCAGGATGACGATCATCGAGGCGGCAGCAACCACCCGGGCCATGCGCGTCTGAGTCAATCCCACCTGGTGTCTAGCTGTATCCCGCCGAAGTGGCGGCCACGGCGGCCCGGCGCTGCGCCAGCTTCTGCTTGCGGCGCGCCAGGCGGAGCTCCAGCCGCTGCAGGCGAGCACGGCCATCGGCGGTGCGCATAATCACCGCCTCCACGCTCAACAGGAAGTATGGCAGCTTTCTGCGAATTTCTTCAAGAAATGGCTTGAATTTGGCGAACACGCAATACATCTCGCCGCTGCAATCGAAGAACAGGCCTTCGTGCAGCGCGCCCCGCAACACCAGTGACGCCGCCATCTCCCAGTAGCTGGTCACCTGCCGCAGATAGGTGTTTTCCTGGCTGGGATAACTGCGCGCCAGGCGCAGCACATCTTCCGCATTTTCCGGCCAGAAATTGGCGGAAATAAAGTGGCGCGCGTCGCGCATGGCTGGATCGCGGCGCAGTTCGTAGAGCTGAAGTATGACTTGCGCGTCGCCCGTGCTGGCCCCAATGCTGTTGTCTTCGCCCTGGTTCGGCGGTTCTTTTCCCATAGCCTCACCCGCAAGCGTTGCCCGGGTCGGTCAGTGTCCGCCGAACAACGAGAAATACGCCTCCTCGCCAATCCACTCGGCGACATGGGCGCGCGTCTCGCCCAGAAAATGCATCTCCGCGTCAAACTCGTGGGCGACGACGCGCTGGTCCTGCCCGTCGTAGTAGCGCACCGCGTAGCGGTTCTCCGAGACGATGATCAGGTCAATCGTCTTGGCGTCATCGAAATCCAGCCCCATGCGGTGCAGCAACTCGTCCATGCCGAGCTTCTCGCCGCCGAGGGTCAGGAACTGCGTACCGCAACCGAGAGGTCCGAAGCGCGCTTCGATCATGCCGCGGCCTCGACCGTCAGTCATGGGCTGGCGGGGCAGGCTGCAACTGCGCCAGCCATTGCGCCGCTGACTGGAGCACCTCGAAGTTGAACTTCAGTTCGCCGTGGTTAAACCAGCGCGGCAGATAGCGGATGAATCCGTTCTCGTGCTGGACGTCGGGGCGCGTGTCTTTCGTGATGTAGCGCACCTCCGCCTGCGGCAACGCTGCCTTCAGCCCGGTGGCCCCGTTCAGGATGGCCGGGATGTCGCGCTCGGCGTAAAGAATCAGGCAAGAACGGGAGTGAGGGGTGACCGGGCCCAGGTCGTCCAGCAGCTTTACCACGTAGCCGGGATACGGTTCGCGCACCGCCGGGCTGGGAAAATTCTCGAACATCCATTTCCCCTGCGGCGACATTTCGGTGATTACCGACGGCGAGATCGCGACCATGGCATCAGCCGATGAAGTGAGCGCCAGCCGCCCGCCCAGGCTCAAGCCGACCGCGGCGGTGCGCCCGAAGCGGCGCAAATACTTCAGCGACGCTTCCACTTCCTGCACCATGCCGGCGCCGATGGCCGCCGTATTTTCTCCGTGGCCGCAAAGGTCAACTGACAACGCTGCCCAGCCCGCCTCCGCCAGCGCGGCAGCCAGACCCAGCATGTGTTCCTTGCTGCCGCCGTACGGGGGCAGGAGAAGCGCGCCACCGCGTGCAGCTTCCTGGGCGAGAAGAAATCCGGGAATTGCGTGACCGTCCGCAGCGCTGATGTTCAGCCGCTCAAAGTTCATAGGTTTTGCCGCCCCAATTCGTTTTCACGTACCTGATTCCGCCGCCTTCGCTTCCAGCGCGGCCAGCTTGGCGCGCATCGCCTTCTCGCGCTCCCAGCGGGAGGTGACATCCTGGATCATGGCGGCCGCGCCCAGCACGTCGCCGTTCGGCGAGCGCACGAGGCTGATGTAAAACTCAATCGAGATGCGAGTTCCGTCCTTGCGCAAGCCAGGCACGGCGAGCACATCCCGTCCGTACTTGGTGATGCCGGTTTCCATCACCCGGCGATAACCCTCGTTGTGCCGGGCGCGATGCTTTTCCGGGATGATCATCTCCATCGACTGCCCGACCGCCTCCGCGGCGGTGTAGCCGAACATGGCTTCCGCGCCGGCATTCCACAGGCGAATGAGGCCCTCGCGGTCGGCGTAGACGGTGGCGACGTGCGATTCGTCCACGATCCGCTCGCATAACCAGGAGTGATTGTAGGAAAAATTCATGGGAGAGTAATTTCGCACGCCCGCGACTTGCTTGCAAGGCAGGTTCAGTGGATGGCAGCCACCAGAGCTTGCGGCCTTGTACCCTCCCCAAAATGAAAGGGTTCGGCCGCGTTGCTCCAGTGACCACCGATGCGCCGGGACGCCCGGTTAGGCGTCCCAGCGCGGCACACGACTGGATGTTGTGTGCGCAGTCTCCCGCCGGTTAAGCACTGTGCACTGGGGCGCGGCCACCAGCCTTGGCCTTATCCTTGTCGCGCAACACCCGTCGTAACAGCTTGCCGGTTGGCGTGCGTGGCAGTTCCGCCACGATTTCGACCTCGCGGGGCATCTTGTAGGTCGCAATCCGCCCGCGGCAGAACTCGATCAGCTCTTCCGCAGTGGCTTTTTCCCCTGGTTTCAGCACCACGAACGCCTTCGCGATCTGGCCGCGGATTTCATCGGGCACGCCGATGACCCCCGCTTCCGCCACCGCCGGATGAGCGTTGAGCGTGACCTCAATCTCCTCCGGACCGATGCGGTAGGCCGAGCTTTTGATAACGTCGTCCTCGCGGGACACGAACCAGAAGTACCCGTCCTCGTCCGCGTAGACGAAATCGCCCGCTCGGTTCCAGCCGTCCGGCGAGATGGCGTGCTTCTGCTTTTCGAAGTCGCGCCAGTAGATAGTGCCGGTCGGTCCGCGAGCCATAAAGTGTCCGGCGTTGCCGGGCTTGGTTTCCTGCCCGTCTTCGTCGATCACCTTGAGTTCATAGCCGGGGACCGCCTGGCCGAAGGAACCCGGCCTCGCCTTCAGGCTGACCACGTTCGAGGCGAACACGTACATCATCTCGGTGGTGCCCAGACCCTCGTAGATGTCAACCCCGAACTTGTTTTTCCAGGCGTGGTAGGTGGCCGCCGTCAGGCTTTCGCCGCCGCCGGTACAGATGCGCAGGCTGCGGAGATCGTACTTCTTCTCCGCATCCGGCACCTGCATCATTTTGCGGTAGGCCGTCGGCGCCAGGGAAAGCACGGTGATTTTGTGCTTCTGGATGGTCTCGAAGACCTTTTCCGGCTCGAACTTCGAGATCAGCGACGCGGCCGCTCCGAAGCGAAACGGAATGGTGGCGAAAGTCGAGTAGCCGGCGCCAAACGCCAGCGGTGCGGTCCCGCCGAGGACATCGTTCTCCGTAACGCGCCAGCCGTACTTGCCGAACGCGTCGGGGATGATCAGCGTCTCCTCGACGAAATGCACCGTGCCTTTGGGCCGGCCGGTGGTGCCCGAGGTGTAGAGCAGAATGCCGAGGTCTTGCCGGTTTCGCAGCACCGGGTCCAGGGATGCGCTCCCGGACTGCAGCAGCTCGCTATACGGCAGGTAGCCCTTGGCCTTCAGATCCGCCGGTTCGCCGCCGATCACGATGATGTTTTCGACGGTTTTCAGGTCAGCGCGCGCCGCTTCCAGTTCGGCCAGCAGCGCGGCATGGACCACGATCGCTACCGCCTCGGCATCGTTGGCCACGTGCGCGATTTCCGCACGCGAGAACAACGGCGAGGTCGGCGTCAACACCGCACCCAGTTTCAGCACCGCGAAGTTGGTGACCAGCGCGGGCGGAATGTTGGGTGAACGCAGGATCACGCGGTCGCCCGCGTTGATCCCGAGCCCGCGCAGCGCATTCCCCAGCTTGTTGGACTGGGCCAGCAACTGCCCGTAGGTGATCTTCTGGTCCTCGAACAGGATAGCCGGGCGATCGCCCCGGCCGGCTGCGACCGCTTTGTCCAGCAACTCCTCGGTCGGGTTCAGCCGGTCGGGGTAAGAGGCAAACTCCGGCAATGTGTAAATTCGAGTCGGCCAGAGATCGCGGGGCGGAAGATGTTCAAGTTCCCCCATGCCCCCTCCTCAGTCGTGCGCCGCGCCTACGGCGGCGCCTTTCGTTTCCGCGATCAGGTCTTCCAGCGCCTGCTCCACCCGGATGGTGCCCCGTTTGGCATCGCTCCGTGGAAAGGCAAACGTCGGATACCGGTCGCCTTCAAAGACCAGCAGGGCGGGAACGTTGGTGCCGAAATCCTCCACCAGCGCGCCCTTGGCGCCGAACACCGGGCGCACGGTTGCGTCCGGTCCGCTGACCGATTTGTGATAGACCGGGAAACGATCTTTCACGTCGGCCACGTCAATGGCTTTGGCGTCCACCCCCGCTGCTTTGAGGGCGTGGACCAGTTCCAAGGCCTTGTTGTTGTCGCAGGGAAACAGCTCGCCGGACTTCTGCTTACTGGAATAGTAGAACTCGACGCGCTTGGCTCCCTTGGCGCTCTTGGCAGCGGCGGCAGCCGTCGCCACCGCCGGATCGGGCGGCACGTAGGCTTTCCCGCTATCCTGGAAGACCTCGCATTCCGACCAGCCCTGCAGCGTGATAGCCAGGGTGAAGGGAAATTCGCGCTTTACGCACTTGCCGAGGTACGCCTTCTGAATATTGGGGTCCAGTGCCGGGCGCAGATGGGTACAGCGGACGCAGAGCGACTTGTCGTTATAGTGCATATGCCCTCCGTTTCTCACTTCGCCCCGGCAACCATGAATTTTGCGCGGCTGCCGACGAGATCGTTCTTGGTAAGCGGATAGCCCGCGATGACATTGCCGCGGACGTTGCGCTTAATGGCTTTGGGTTTGCAGACGGTTTCCTTCTGCGCTTTGGGAGCGGGACGGGTCAGCCCCGTACCGGAAATGCCTTCGTAGGCCGGCGTCTCGGCGAAGCCGGGCAGCAGGTCGGCTGTTCCCGACGCCGCCTCCGGCCCGCTAACGCAGGCTCCGTTGGAGGTCTCCAGCCGCCAGATTTTCTTGCACCCGGCGCATTGGGTCGTCCCCTTGAAATTCCAAAAGGGGTAGGGATCCAGAAAATTCTTAGTCTTACAGTTCGGGCAAGTTAGCAGCATGGTGCCTCCTCAGATGCACTCCTGGTCTTCCAACCGCTTGATATCTTCGGGCGTCAAGCCGGCCAGTTTTCCCAGGATCATTTCGTTGTCTGCGCCGACGGGTTTCAGGGCCCACTTCAAACGCGGCGGGGTTTGCGACATCTTGTACCCCGGCCCCTGGTGCAGCAGGTCTCCGTAGTAGGGGTCGTCCAGCCAACGCACCGCGCCGCGCTGCTGCCAGTGAGGGTTGGTAGCAACCTCCTTGGCGTTCCACACGGGCTGGTTGAGGATGTTGGCTTTGTCGAGAATGTTGGCGACGTCTTCCTTGGTCTTGTCCGCCGCCCACTTCTCCAGGAATGGGTAAATCTCCATCTGCGCTTCCGGCTTTACGCGCGCATCGGCCTTGCCGTACTTCGAGGCAACATTACCGTCGCCAATCGTTTTGCACAAACGCGCGAAGTCTTCGTCGCTGCTGGCACTGATCAGGATGTAGCCTTCCTCGTTCTCCTGTGGATTATCGGAGTTCGGGTACGAGGACTTGCCGCATTTGATGATCCCGTGCACACAGAGTTGCGTGTCCCAGGTGCCCCACCGTTCGCGGGTGATGCCGTGCCGCCCGTACAGCGGCAGCGCGTACTCCAGTTGCCGGGTCACGCCGTGCACCTGCGAATACTCCATGAAGGTGCCCTCGCCAGAAATCTTGTCGCGGTAATAGAGAGAGGCCAGGATCTGGACCGCTCCCATCATTCCGCCCCAGTAATCGGCGAGCCAGATGGTGTGCTTGGCAGGCGAACCTCCCTTGAACTCGGGCGCGCCGGTCATGCCGAAGTTGCCGCCCTGGGATTGGCCGAGAATGTCGTAGGACGCGCGTACGCGCCCCGGACCCCAGCCGCCGAACCCGCCCAGCCACTGGTAAACCAGCCGCGGGTTGATCGCGCTCAACTGCCGGTAGCCGATGCCCCAGCGGTCGAACGTTCCCGGACGATAGTTTTCCACGAATACGTCCGATTTCGCCGCCAGCTTCTTGACCAGGTTCTGGCCCTCCGGCCGGTGGAAATCGATGGAGCAGAAGTATTCGTTCGGATTCGCGCCCAGGAACCCCAGGCCGGTGCCGCGCTCGGGCACGTACTTGGAGAGCGGGTAGAGAAATGGTTCGTTGAACGGCGTGGTGTGGCGCATCGCCTCACCGCGCCGGGGAGCTTCGATCTTAATGACCTCGGCGCCCAGTTCCGCCAGATACGAGGCGCAAGACGGACCCAGAATGTACTGCGTACAGGAGAGCACGCGGATGCCCTTCAATGCTTCAGGCTTGGCGAACTCGCCCTTCGGGTCGAAGGTCTTGCGGCAAAACTCCTCGAAACTGATTTGCGGGGTTTTGGAAACAGCGGTATCAGTTGCCATGTTTTTCCTCCGCCTCAAATGACGTTCGCCTTTTGCAGCCGCGCGAAGTCTTCACTGGTGAAGCCGAGCAGCCGACGGTACGTGTCCTGGTTGTCATAGCCGGTCGGGCGGCCCATCCACTTCAGGCGGCCCGGTGTCTTGTGTTGCTGGAAGGGTGTGGTCCCGTACAGGATTTTGCCGTAGTGCGGCGACTCGGTCTCCGCCACGTGGCCGCGATACTTGAAGTGCGGGTACTCGGCCACTTCGTTGACGTAGAGCACGCCGCCCGACGCCACCTGCTGCTTGGAGAGCTTCCGTTCCGCATCGCTACGGGAGTTGTCTTTCAGCCACTCGCCCAGCATGGTGTAGGTCTTGATCTGCTGGTTCATGGCCAGGCGATCGGCCACTTCACGCAGGTGCGGATCGCCGAGGATGTCCTCTTCGACCGCCGGATGCTCGTCGCCCACCACGCGCCAGATGCGGTACCACAGGCGGTCGTGGCCCCCGCCCACCATCATGTAGCCGTCCTTGCAAGGATTGACGGCGTAAATGTTGATGGCCAGGTCCCAGTTGCCGAAGCGCGGCCGGATGCTGCCATCCATGCCGTACCACGCCCACGAGTAGTCGAGGATGCGGATGATCGCTTCCGCCGATGTCGCTTCGACAAACTGCCCTTCGCCAGACACCATCTCGCGGTAATACAGCGCCGCCAGGATGCCCATGGCCGCCTGCGTCCCGCCGACGTGATCGGCCATCCACAGCGCCGAGCGCATCGGGGTGCCGCCGAACTCCTTGGGATCGCCGGTGCCGTGGCAGAAGCCGCAGGCCGCCTGCGCCGTCGGCTCCAGCATCCCGGGCTTGTCCTTGTGCGGGCCCCACTGCCCGAGTTGGCCCACCCAGCAGTAGATCAGACGGGGGTTGATCTCCTTCAACTGACGGTAGCCGATCCCCAGGCTATCGCGATGTCCCGGCGGATCGTTTTCAATGACGATGTCCGCGTGCACCGCCAACTTCTTGAAGATCTCCCTTCCCTCTTCCGTTTCCAGGTTGAGCGTCACCGACATCTTGTTGCGCATCTCGTGCAGGAAGTGGGCTCCCACTGGCTCGCCCGTCTCCTTGTCGGTGAACATGTACTCTTTCCGCCCGAAAGGAGTCAGCTTGCGCATCGGGTCGCCGCCCGGCGGCTCGATCTGAATGACCTCCGCGCCTAGCTCGGACAACATGGACGAACACCAGTGTCCGATCATCATGCGCGTGGAGGTGTCATAAACCCGCAGGCGCGACAACGCCTCCGGTTTTTCGAAGTTGTGTGATTGACGACAGATGGATTCAAGAAACAGTGGATAATCCTTCGCCTGATCACTCAAACCGGCATAGACCTCCTCCGGTTTTGGGATCGGCACTGCCGGCCAGGGTATGGTTTTCTCGCTACTCATTCCCATTTCTCCTCGGCGTCTTCGCATCTCATCCGCTCGGACGCTGCGTGACCTCAATTGCCCGTTGCTGGATTCGCTGTCTGTACGAGGAATGCTTGACCCAACGAACCGTGTGATTGCCCTACTTCAACTCGCTCGTCCCTACATCGTCACTGCAATTACCAACTCAATCTCGCCGCCAACTGCAGGCGCCGCGTCGCGCCGGCGGAGTTGTACAAGCCGAAACTGGGGCTGGCGACGGTCCGCCAGTTATCGGTCTGCGCCGTCAGGAACGGCACGTTGAACACGTTGTAGGCCTCGGCTCGCAGTTGCAGCGTCAGCGGCGCCGATCCCATCCACCCTCTCTCGGTCAGCGTTGTCTCCTTGAACAGCGACCAGTCGAAGTTGGCCAGGTGGTTCATGCGGATGGTGTTGCGCCCGCAGGTGCCGTTGTTGCCCAGCAGCGGCTGCGAGTATCCATGGATTGCGCTCGCATCGCCCAGCCGGAAGGAGGCGTCGGCCGCGCAGTTGGCGCGCGTGTTGTCGGCGCCGGTGGGAATCAGGTTGCCGTCCAGGTTCACGTCGGCAATGCCCCGCCGCGCGCCCGCTAGCACGGTCGCCGGGATCCCCGTCTGCCACAGGTTCACCGACTCGAAGCTCCAGCCGTCCAGCACTTTCCTCGGCGTCCCGTTCAAGTGGTGGAAAAACGGGATCCGCCAAATTCCGGTGACCAGCACGCGGTGCGCGATGTCGAAATTCGACACCGCCCGTTCCGCCCGCGGGTTCGCGGCATCTTGCGCGAAGCTGTTGTCGTTGGCCTGGATGGTGGGGCTGAAATCAGAAGCGTCGTCGATGGATTTCGACCAGGTATATGAAGCCTGGAATTGCAGCCCGTGCGAGAACCCCTTCTTCCACTCGACTTGCAGCGAGTGATAGATCGAGCTGCCGCCCGCTTCATGCAGGTTCACCTGGTCGAACCGCGGGTCCAGCCGCGCATTTCCCGCCCCGTTCTCCGTTCCGGCCGCGGCTTGGAACTGGCTGAGGCGCGTTGTTTCGTCGGCGATGCCGGTTGCCCCGGCGGGACGACGTACCAGCGGATTGATGGCCACCAGCCGCGTCAGTTGCGTGCCTTTGGTGCCCACGTACCCCAGCGTGAACACCGAGTTCGCCGGCATTTGCCGCTCAATCCCGAAGCTGAACTGCTGTACGTAGGGGTTGCCCAGATGCGGATCGCTGGTGGTGACGCTCTTGAAGTTCGTCAGTTGGCCAAATCCGCCGATCTGCGCTTGCGTCTGCGTCTGGATCAGGGCCGTGCCCTGCAGCAAGTTCTGAACATTGTTGGCGCCCGTCATCTGGCAGGTCGGCGCAAGTATCGACACGCAGGACAGGCTCGGACTGTAATTGAAAGGCGGCACCGAGCGCGACGCCGCCAGCGGGCTGAAGGTGAACGAATCCCAATAAATCCCGTAGCCGCCGCGGATCACCAACTTGCCGACATGCGGGTTCCAGGCAAAGCCGATCCGGGGCGCGATATTAAAAGGGTTCGCCTCAATTGCGTCTCCACCCAGTCGAAAGCTTCCCAGCGGCCCCGGTCCCGCCACCCCGATGGTTCCCGTGCTACGCGGATCAAGAATGGAAGTACTGCCGCCGGCATCGCTGAGCGCGCCTTGTATTTCCCACCGCAGGCCGGCGTTGATGGTTAGCGTCGGCTTCAACTTCCAATCATCCTGCACGAAGAACCCGTACAGGCCGGTGCGGAATCCGCGGCTGGTATTGCCGAACAACTGCGTCCACGCGGTCGGCTGGCCGGCAAGGAACTGGTTCAGCGACGCGAACGTGAAAACGCCGCGGCTGTTGGTCGCATTCACCGAGTTGTCCTGGATCTTGCGCAGGTCCACGCCCACCCGCAGCACGTGGCTGCCAAGCAGGTGACTGAAGACCTCGTTCAACTGGAAAACGTTGAACACCCGGCTCGCCGGCACCGACTGCAGCGCGCCGAAATTTACCAGCCCGCTGATCAGGAAGCGCGGTGTATCCAGCCCGTTTTGCGGCGCTCCCTGCGCCACCGAACGTCCGTACGCCGCCCGCAGCTCGTTCACCGTCTTCGGGCTGAGAATCAACGTGTCGGTAATGTTCAGGTTGCGCAGTTCGAAGTGGTTGTCCACATCAAAGCCGCGCAGCGTGTTCTGCGACGGGAAGCGCGCCACGAACGACGCCGTCCCCTGCAGGTAGCGCGCGGAAATCCTGTGCGCCTCGCTGATCTGGTGGTCCGCTTTCATCACGAACTGATAGTTGTCCACCGGCGATGGCACCTGGACCGCGACCGTCCCGATGTCGGGGTTGTTGGTCGTCCCGGTCGCCGCCGGCAGGAACCGGTTCATCAGATCAATGATGGACGGGTCGGTGGCGCGCGCCCGCGCCGCCGCGCTCGGCACGTTGGCCAGCGCGGTGAAGCTTCCACCCCGCGTCCTCCGCCCTTCGTACCCGCCGAACAGGAAGGTCCGGTTTTTCTTCAGCGGTCCGCCCAGCGTGATCCCGTACACGTTCTGCTTCAGGGGCGAAGCATGGCCCGTCTGGTCGAAGTAGTCGCGCGCGTTGAAGGCATCGTTCTGAACAAAGTCGTAGGCGCTGCCGTGCAGGAAGTTGCTCCCGCTCTTGGTCACCATGATCACTTGCGCGTTCGACTTGACCCCGTACTCAGCGGAAAAGTTGCTGGTCAGAATTTTCAGCTCTTGCAGCATGTCGGGCGTGATCGCCTGCATGCCGGGAGCGAAGCCGCCCGCCTCCCAGTCGTTGGCGTCGGTGTAATCGAGTTGCACCGAGGTGGCGCGCGCCCGCCCTCCGTTGGCCGCGATCAGCCCCGACTGCACGCCCAGCACGATGACAAACGAGCCGCCCCCGCCGAACGTGGATCCCCCGCGCGGATTGTTCGTCGGCGCCAGTCCCGCTCCGAGTTGTACCGTCGAGATCATGTTGCGCCCCAGGCTGGGCAGGTTGGCGAGTTCGGCTTCGGTGCGCGTGATGCTGCGTTGCGCGTCCGACGACGCTACCGCAACCGCCTCGTCGGACTTGACCTCCACGGTTGTCGAGGGATCTCCCACCGGCAACACCAGTTTTTGCGTCAGCGTCTGATCGCTGGTAACCACCAGGTCCACCGTGCGCCGGGCGAACCGGGGAGCTTCTGCCGAGAGCTGGTATTGGCCGGGCGAAAGCGCAAAAAAGACGTAGTACCCGTCGCGGCCGGTGGTGAACGTGCTGGTCGAATTGGTGGCGCGATTCACCAGCCGGATCGTGGCGCCGACTAGTACGGCCCCCATCGGATCCATCACCGTTCCTTCCACCCGTCCGACTGTGTATTGTGCCCAGGCGCACGGCAGCCAGACCAGGCAGACCAACGCGAGTGTGAATGCCCCCGGTGTCGCCACTCGTGTCGGTCGTTGCACGATACAGTCTCCAGACTCGGGGCTAGTGCGTCCAGTGGGCGCACTAGCCCTCCAGGTTCATGACCACTCAGCAGCCCAGCGCGTCCGCTCAGCCTCGAGCCGGCGCCGCCGCCGCCTTGAGTTCGGACTCGGCCGGAACTGCAGGACGCTTCGCCAGCAGCTCGCAAACCAGGGCCACAGCCGCCATACCCGCAGCAGCATAGAACGGAGCCTTGAAGCTCTTGGTCGCAGCCAGCAGCTTGGCCCCGATCATGGGTCCAAGGATGCCAGCCACGCCCCACGCCGTGAACAACATGCCGTAATTGATCCCCGCGTTCTTGGTGCCCCAGAAGTCGGAAGCGGCAGAGCCGTTGACCGACAATTGCGTCCCGTAGCACCAATAAATGACGAAGATCGACACGAACAGCAGGGCCACGCTGCCGCCCACCAGGTACAGAATCGGCATGGCGATCATGGATATCGCGATCATCAGCCGTAGCACGTTGACGCGGCCGAGGGCATCCGACATCCAGCCGGACAGAATACGTCCGGCGGCGTTGCCGACGGCGCCCACGATGAAGGCCGTACCCGCCAACCCCGCCACCACCTTGGCATCCATGCCGGTGCCCTTCAGGCTGGAAACAAAGAACGGCACCAACTGGCTGATCACCATCAGGCCGGCGGCGCAGCCCAACGCATACGCCAACCACATGAAGTAGAAGGTCGGGGTGCGCAGGGTCTCGGCCGGCGTGAACTCATGCGTCGTGGCCGCCGCCTTCGCCGTCGCCGGCGCGGGCGTCCAGCCTTCGGGTCGGTAGCCGACGGGCGGATTCTTCAGCAAGAATGCCCCAACCATGGTCATGACGAAGAAGATCACTCCCAAGATCTGGAAGGTCGACCGCCAGCCATAGGCGGGGACGAGATAGTTAAGCGCCAATTTCCCGAAGATGGCCGAG
Source organism: Terriglobia bacterium (assembly GCA_020073185.1). Taxonomy (NCBI): domain Bacteria; kingdom Pseudomonadati; phylum Acidobacteriota; class Terriglobia; species Terriglobia bacterium. Next base: position 29,775 of record JAIQFT010000015.1, on the reverse strand, counting down.
CCGCCGCCGTAGCCGGCCACGGCAAGACCGACGGCCAAACCGCGCCTATCGGGAAACCACTTGGCCATAACCGGGATGGGTGTCGCGTAGCCAAAACCGTTGCCCAGCCCGCCGATGACGCCGAACGAAACGTACAGGGCGGTTAGGCTGTGGGCATAGGCGGACGCGAAGAAGCCAACGCTCACCAGAATGCCGCCCAAGGCGGAACAGATGAACGGTCCTTTCTTGTCCTGAATGCGTCCGGCGACCACGAAGGTCAGGGCGAAGACCACCACCGCGATGGTGAAGGTAAGCGCGTAAGCGGTCGGCGCATAGCCTTTGAATTCTGCATCTTTCTGAAACTGTGGGACAAACAGGCTCCAAGCGTAGAGCGAGCCGAGTGCGAGGTTCATGGAAAGTCCGCCCACCACTCGCCACCAACGGCTGATTTGAGCGTCCTGCTGCATTGCTGCGGTTGCCATAGCTGAATCTCCTTCGTGAATTGCTAAGGGTCACGAGCCTGGGCCTAACCACATCGGGTTCATTGCCCCGATCCGGGACTGCTACCCCCGGCCTGCCGCCGGCGGCTTGCTTCTATCGAACGTTCGCTCGATTGGGGTCATGAACTCGGCGGCCGCTTGCACGGGCGGGGAGTCGCTTACCTGATCGAGCTTGGGTAGATGTGCAGCGCGCCCTGGAAGTCCTCGTCTGCGGCGGTCAAGACCAGGGGCTCAACTGCGGACCATGTCGGGTGCATTCCGGGCCGCGCGTCGTTCACGAGCGGCGCTTCCGACCGCGCCTCGCGAATCACTGCGCTCTCCGGATTACAGTCCGACAACACCGCCATGAACTCCCTCATACCGCCTGAAATCCCCTTGTCTGCATGTCCCCGAGGCTGCCGCTGATGGCATTCTCGGGCATTCAGTCTGGCGACCTCGACTTCACCGGGCTTGAATCGGGGAACTGGGCTCCTCTTCGGCACTCCGGAACCGGGCGGGTGCAGAGTCAATTACATCCGTCTGCGTTGAGTGCTCGAATCTCGAGAATTCCCGGCATACGCAGGCTGTCGGCGGCTGCAGAGTCGATTGCATCCGCCACCGTTCCGCCCATGCCAGCTCAAGATGGGGTGGCATAGTCTATTAAGATGAAGCACTCGTCAGTGACGTACGTCACACCCATGAGTGATCTCCGTCCACGGGGCCGCGCGCCGGTCCAATGGCCAAGTTACCGGCCGGCCAAGCGTTGCAACTCCGCTTTGTTGTGGATCAGCAGCACGGAGCCTTTCAGGATTGCGATTCCGCGGTGGCGGAACTCCACCAGCTTTCGCCATACCGTTTCCCGCGACATCCCGATCGCCTGCGCCATTTCCTTGTGCGTCAGCGGCAGGACCACTTCAATCTCGTCCCCATGCGGCTTTCCGATGACCGCGATGTCCAGCAGCAGCCGCGCCAGCTTGGCGCTGCCCGAACGAGCCCCGCCACCCGAGCGGATGATCTCGTACGCCTCGTGGCAATCGCGGCTCAGAATCTGCGCCGCCTTCCAGCACGCGACTTCGTTTTGGCTCAGGAATTGCTTGAAATCATCGCCCCTGACGAACACGATGTGCGACGGTTCCACCGTTTCCGCCGTGAATTCATGCACTGTCCCGCCGATGCAGGCGTGCAGCCCCAGCACCTCGCCGGGGCCCGCGATCTTCACCATCGCCAGCTTCCCGTTGCCTCGCTGTGTGCACACCTTGACCTTACCCGCGCACAAGATGTGGACGCCCCCGGGCTTCTGTCCGGCGACAAACAGGATGCTCCCCTTGGGCAGCAGATTAGCCAAGCTGAGGGTATCCAGATGGACGAGCGAGGAACGCGGCAGGGAGCAGAAGAAAGTGTGGTTCCTCAACTTGCACGTGACGCAGCTTTCGACGAGCTTCAGACCGTAGGGAGAGGGCATAACTACCTCCCCGGCACGGTCGGACGAGCCGGTCACCTGTGGTAGTTAAAACCTAACACCTTATCACAACAACCACCGGCTCGCCAGCGCAGTTTCGCGGCGACTGCGCTGGCAAGACAGAAACTCCCTCTTGCGTTCCCCTTGTCCGCACTGTGGAGGCAAGGCGACATTCTGGCGTTCGCCTTGCCTCTCGCAACGCTGCCTAGCGGTGGTACGGCGCGCCCACCGACAGCACCGGGCACGGCGCCTCGCATACGACTTTGTATGCCACTCCGCTGCCCAGGTGTTTGGTCAGCGCCGCCGGCCGCTTCACCCCCAATACGATCAGATCTACGTCCTTGCCGGCGATGCGCACGATCGTTTCCGCCGGTGGACCGAATTGCACCAGGTATTCCGGCTCGCGCCACAACGGCGGCCCTTTGGCGATCAGCTCGTGCAATTGCTTCTCGCCACTCGCCACCGCCTCATACGGAGGGATCACCGGCAGGGCGCCAGTTTCGGCCTGGGCAAAGGCGACTCCGGGGACGGAGGCGACGTGCAACATCGTCAGCCGCGCCCGGTGCTCCTCCGCCAACGCAATGGCGTACGGTAGCCCGTGCTCCGATTCCGGGCCAAAGTCAGTGGCGAACAGGATGTGCTGCAGCATGCCGCCGTTGAGGCCCCGCGACGCGTGCGGGCCCACCGTCAGCACCGGGCATTCCGCGGTGCGGTAAACCTCCTCCGCTACGGAGCCCAGCAAAAACTTCCGCAGTCCGGTTCGGCCTTCCGTCCCCAGCACGATCAGGTCAATTTGATGTTGTCTTACCAGTTCCGACAGCACGCCGGCGACCTCGCCCTCCCGGATCAACTCCGTATGCGTCACACCCTGGAAAGCTTGGGAGCCAGCCATGTCGGTCATCTTTCTTTCCGCGATACGTTTCACCTTCTCCGGGTCTGCGTCGGAGGACTCCACGAAGGGAGCGTGCGGCAGCACATTTACCATGTACAGCATGCTGCCGTAGCGGCGCGCCAGGCCCGAGGCATATGCCACCGCCGAATCCGCGCAGGCGGAGAAGTCGGTGGCCACCACGATGTTCTTGATTGCTATGCGGGTTGGAGCAGTGACCGCTGTCATATTCCTCCTTCCGAAGCGGGAGCGGGACGCCGACCGCCAACCGGCGCGTCGGCGCCCGGTCCTCCCGCCTCGAATCTGCCTCCGGGCACGAGCACCATACTCATGCCTGGAGATGTGGAAGGACGCTCACGTGATCTAGGGCAGAGGCGACGCCCTTACACCTCTTCCAGTTCCTCGTCCAACTCCTGCGTCACCCGGTGATTGAACTCCGCCACGGCCGTGTGCTGCGTCAGAAATTCCTGGTTGCAAGCGGTGCAGCGCACCACCGTATCGAAAATCTGCCAGACTTGATTGCCGCAACTGCAGGTGTACAGATCAGCCATACCATCCTCCTCGATGTGACCTGCGATCGCGCGCACCCTCACGGCGCACACCGGAGCGTTTGCCCGCGCAAACGCAGATACAAGGGGCGGCGCATCCGCGATAGATGAACGTGGATCGTAGGTTTAGACGGTTCGAATCCTGGAGCACCATACCTCCCCCTTGTGAGGCGAAACCGGTTAGGGTGAAGGTTTACGGGGCCGCGGAGCGCGGCCAACGCAACAGTGTGTTTTCGCTGTTGCTGTGCTCAGGCAAGGCAGTATTTTTTCACCGCTCGCGCTATCGAAAGTCTTTACCCGGCGCGGGCTCCCCGGCGGTGACGGCCATCACCGCTGCGCGTGCGTTCCCAATTCGGCGCTAGCATTGAATACCCCACGAGCAGCACTTCTTCTGGTATTTTTTCCTGATGGCAACCAAGCCTCCAAGGGCCTCCGACTGGGCAACTCACGCGCGCATGAACGCCGCCAACCGCTGGGAGCGCCCCTCGGCGGCAATGGGTCGCGGCGCCACCCAAGCGATTGTTGACTTCGCGCGGCCGCAACCTGGCATGAAGGTGCTCGACGTAGCCAGCGGCACCGGCGCGCCGGCGCTGCTCGTGGCGCGACGGGTTGCGCCGGACGGCCACGTTATCGCCACCGATCTGTCGCCCGAGCCGCTGAAGATCGCCGCCCAGCGCGCCCGCGACCGCGGCCTCACCAACATCAGCTTCGAAGTCGAGGACGTGCATCGCCTGCGATTTCCCGACGAGAACTTCGACCTTGTGACCTCGCGACTCGGCGTCATGTTCTTCGCCGACCTGCCGCGCGCCCTGAGCGAGCTACGGCGCGTGCTCAAGCCGGGCGGCCGTGTCGCCATCCTCGCCTGGGGTCCGATGGAGCAGCCGTATTTTCAAGCCACCGGCATGATCCTCATGCGGCACATCGGCGGCGACTTGCCTCCAGCCGCCAAGCAGGTGTTCAAGTTCGGCGAGCGCGGTACGCTGGCCGCCGCGCTTACCGCCGCCGGATTCCGCGACGTCAACGAAGAACTCCACACCGTACCGTGGGTGTGGCACGGCTCCATTGACGAGCTCTGGCAGTATTACCAGGCGGTGACCATCCCGTTTCGTCCCGTGCTGGAGCAAATCCGCCCCGAACAGATGGAACCGATCACCCGCGACGTCCACGCCGCTTTCTCCCGCTTCTGGGACGGCGAGAAAGTGAACATGACGGCGGACTTTGTGCTCGCGGCCGGGGTTCGATAACTCAAGATGTAAATTGCATCTCACGGTAGTCCTCAGTCGGCCAGTCTACGGACTACCGACTACCTACTACGATTCCTGACCAGACGCAGCCCGCCCGAATCAATTTGCAAATTACCAATTACCCATTACAAATGGCGTATGCGCCTGCGCATTGCCTGGATCGGCAAAACCAAAGAGTCCGCCATCCAGTCGCTCACCGCCGAATACCTCGAGCGCCTTTCGCGCTACATCCCAACCGATTCGATCGAGCTGCCGCATGAAGCCGCACTACTGAGGCAACTCGAAAAATCCGGCGTCCGCCCTGCGCAGACCCTCGTCCTGCTCGACGCGCGTGGCAAGCAGCTTTCTTCCGAGCAGTTCGCCGAATATCTCCAACAGCAGCAAGACCGCGGCACGCAGTCGCTGCTCTTCGCCGTGGGCGGTCCGGACGGCTTCTCCGACGCCGCTCGCGCTGCCGCCTCATTCCAGCTTTCGCTCGGCAAAATGACCCTCGCGCACGAACTCGCCCGCGTGGTTTTGCTGGAGCAGCTATACCGAGGATTTACAATCCTCAAGGGACATCCGTACCACCTGGGGCACTGAAGGACAGTTTCAAGTTTCTGGTTTCGAGTGGCCGGTTTGCTCGAAAACCACACTTCACGACCAGAAACTAGAAACCAGAAACTGGAAACTGCATGCCAGACGTTCGCCGCGGTCTCATCATCGTCAACACCGGCCCGGGCAAGGGCAAGACCACCGCCGCCATGGGCACGGCGCTGCGCGCCGTCGGGCAGGGCATGAAGGTGCTGATGCTGCAATTCCTGAAAGGCTCGTGGCATTACGGCGAGCTGGACGCGGTGCAGGCCTTCGGCGACCGTTTCGTCATGAAGCAGATGGGACGCGGCTTCGTTAAGGTGGGCGGCGCCGAAACCGATCCCGAGGACATTCGCATGGTCGAGCAAGCCTGGGCCGAGGCGGAGAGGGCCATCCTGTCCGGCGAGTGGGACCTGGTGATCCTCGACGAGATCAACTATGCCATCAGCTACGGCATGCTCGACCCGGCCAAGGTCGCCGACGCGCTGAAGAATCGCCCCGAAATGGTGCACGTCATCTTGACGGGACGCAACGCGCACCCCACAATTGTTGATTTGGCCGATACCGTCACCGAGATGCGCCAGGTGAAGCACGCCTATGAAAAGGGCGTGCAGGCGCAGCGGGGAATCGAGTACTGAATTGCGGAACTGCGTGACTGCCGAATTGTGTAATCGACTGGAGCCGTCAGTCGCTGAAATTCCGCAATTACCCGATTCCGCAATTTCGCGATTAATATGACCTGGTTTAAACGACAGTCGGGCGACCTGGAACCCTCCGGCGAAAAGAAGGTCCGCACCGAGGGCTTGTGGGTGAAGTGCGAGGACTGCCGCCAGATCATCTGGAAGAAGGACCTCGACGCCAATCTCAACGTCTGCCCCAAGTGCCAGCACCACTTCCGCGTGGACGCGCGCACCCGCCTCGCCCAACTGCTCGACGATGGCGAGTACACCACCGATGACATGAAGCTCGCCTCCACCGACCCGCTGAAATTCACCGACCTGAAAAAATATTCCGACCGGCTGACGAAAACGCGGAAGGATACCGGCCTGAAAGATGCGATCGTCAACGCGCGCGGCAAACTGAACGGACGACCGGTGATTGTCAGCTCCATGGAGTACGCCTTCATCGGCGGCAGCATGGGCTCGGTGGTCGGCGAAGCCATCACCCGCGCCGTCGAACGCGCCACCGACCTGGGCAACCCGCTGCTCATCGTCTCCGCCTCCGGCGGCGCGCGCATGATGGAAGGCGTCATCAGCCTGATGCAGTTAGCAAAAATATCCGCCGCGCTGGCGCGCATGGATGACGCGCGCGTGCCCTACATCTCGGTCCTGACCGACCCCACCACGGGCGGCACGACGGCGTCGTTTGCCATGCTGGGCGACCTGAATATCGCCGAACCCGGCGCCCTCATCGGCTTCGCCGGACCGCGCGTCATCGAGCAGACCATTCGCCAGAAATTGCCCGAGGGCTTCCAGCGCAGCGAGTTCCTGCTCGAGCACGGCATGCTCGACGCCGTGGTCCACCGCAAGGACCTGAAGAACTACATCGCGCGCGCGCTCGATTTCATGATGCCCAACGGCAAAAGCTCTTAGCTATTAGCTCTTAGCTGTCAGCTTGGACTTGACTGCTGACCTTGCACCGAACGGCAGCTAAGAGCCAAGAGCTAGAAGCTTTGCCCTACGATTCCGCAGTCGCGCAACTCTACGAACTGGGGCACGAATTGGCGCGTACTCCGGCGCACAAGTTCGACCTGGCGCACATGCGCGTGCTGCTGCAGCCGCTGGGCATGCCGGAGCGCCAATTCCGTTCGGTGCTGATCGCGGGCACCAACGGCAAAGGCTCCACCGCCGCCACGCTCGCCTCGATCCTGCGCGCCGCCGGCCACCGCACCGGCCTTTACACCTCGCCGCACCTGGTGCGCATCAACGAGCGCATCCGCATCAACGGCGAACCGATTTCCGACTCCGATTTCACCCGCGCCCACGACGACGTCGAGGCCGCCGTCGCCCGCCTGCTCGACTCCGGCAAGCTGCCCTGGCATCCCAGCTTTTTCGAAATCCTCACCGCGATGGCGTTCCTGCACTTCGCCCGCAGCGGCGTGGACATCGCCGTGCTCGAGGTCGGCATGGGCGGGCGCCTCGACGCGACCAACGTCGTCGACCCGCTGGTCTCGGTCATCACCGACATCTCGCTCGACCACCAGAAATTCCTCGGCAACACCGTGCGCGAGATCGCGGGTGAGAAAGCCGGCATCATTCGTCCCGGCGGAACTGTGGTCACGCTGCCCCAGCATCCCGAAGCCAACGACGTCATCGGCAACACCATCCTCGACCGCGGCGCACGCGGCGTCAGCGCTGTTCCCTACGTCCCGCCCCTGTCGCCGGGTTCACCCATCGAGAATTGTCATTCCGAGCGGAGCGAGGAATCTGTTGTTTCCAGCGACCAGAAACGAGAAACCAGAACCTCCTACCCTCTCACCGTCATGGGCCAGGAAATCACCGTGGCGTCGCCACTTTTCGGCCGTCACCAACTCCGCAACCTCGCGCTCGCCGTTGCTGCCGCTGTCGAACTCAATGACGCGGGCCTGCGCATCACCCCGCAGGACATCGAGCGCGGCATCCGCGAAACCCGCTGGCCGGGACGCTTCCAGATTGAGCCCCAGGGCTCGATCGATTTCGTCCTCGACGTCGCGCATAATCCCGCCGGCGCCTGGGCCCTGCGTTCTGCGCTGTCGCAGCGCTACCCAGACCGCCCGCTGCTGTTTGTCTTCGGCGCCATGCGCGACAAGGCAATCGCCGAAATGGCGGAAATCCTCTTTCCACTCGCGCACCGCGTCATCGCCACTCGCGCCGAGAACCCACGCTCCGCCGCGCCCCAGGAGATCCGCGACGCCGCCGCCCGCACCGGCGCCGAGATCGAAACCGGTGCCACCGTCGCCGCCGCCATCCAAGCCGCCCGCCGCCTCACCCCTGCCAACGCTGTAGTTGTGATCACCGGCTCGATTTATGTGGTCGGCGAAGCCATGCCGGTGCTGGGCATCGCGCCGTAGCCAAAGTGTCGTTTACGTCCAAGCGATGAGGACAAGCTAAAATCTCAGGTGAATCGCGGGTCAGTCGGCCCTTCGGTCTGTCGGTCCTGTGCGCCTGCTTGTTGATGCTGGGACCGATCGACGGATAGACCAAGAGAAACATTGCACGTGAACACATCGGCGAAACACTGGAACGCCCTGAGCTGGGCTCGCTCCATCTTCATCTTCGACGTCCTCATCTACATCTACACCTTCGTGCTCGGCACGCTGTCCCTGCTGTCGTCGCTGTTCGACCGTGACGGCCGCATCCAGCACGGTTTTGCGCGGCTCTGGTCGTGGCTGATCCTGCACACCATCTTCTGCCCGGTCACCATCACCGGCATGGAGAGGCTCGACCGCTCGCGCCCGCAGGTGCTGGCCGCCAATCACATTTCCGCACTCGACATCCCGCTCCTCTACGAGCACCTGCCCTTCCAGTTCCGCATCATGGCCAAAAGAGAATTGTTCCGCTACCCGTTCATGGGCTGGCACCTGCGCCGTTCCGGCCAGATTCCGGTGGACGCCGGCAGCGCTATGGCCTCCATGCGCAGCCTGATGCGCGGCGTTCGCAGCCTGCAGGGCGGCATGCCACTGGTCGTCTTCCCCGAAGGCGGTCGCTCCGCCAGCGGGCAGGTCCGGCCCTTCATGAGCGGCGCGTTCTACATCGCCATCAAGGCCGGGGTGGACATCGTCCCCATGGCCATCGTCGGCACCTACGAAGTTCTCCCCATGAACAGCTTTCACATCCGACCCGGCACGATGCGGCTGGTCATCGGTGAGCCGATTTCAACCGCTGGCTACAGCCTGCGCGACATGGACGTCCTCGCCGCCCGCGCGCAGAAAGCCGTCGAGGACCTCTACTATTCCCATTCCCGCGTACCCGACCCGCGCATGGCTGCGGGCACCATAGGAAGTCAGGCGTGAGCGCGGTAAACTATTTTGGATATCGCCGAAACCGGTTTTTTGCTAACTCCTAACTACCAGCTACCAACGGCTGTTTTTATGCGACCCAGGATTGCTATCCCCGTCCCGCACTCCGAGCGCGACTACGCTCTGCGCGCCCTGACGCAATATGAAGACGCGATGCGCCAGGCCGGCGGTGAGCCCATCGTCATTCCGCTGGAATGGTCGAATCAGCAGATCGCGCAAGCGGCCAAGCGTTGCGACGGCATTCTTCTGCCCGGCAGCAAGGCCGACATCGACCCGGAAAAATACGGCGCCGCCACTCGCGATCCGCACACCGCGCCCGCCGATCCCACCCGCGACAATGTGGACGAACTCCTGCTCCAGGACGCGTTCAACATGCGCAAACCCATCCTCGGAATCTGCTACGGCTTGCAGGCACTCAACGTCTGGCGCACGGGAACGCTCATCCAGCACCTTGACACCGGGGTCAACCACGCCGCCGGACACACCGTGCCGCGCGCGCACACCGTCACCATTGAGCATGGATCGCGTCTCGCCGGCATCGTTGCGCCGGTGAAGGAATTCGCGACCGAAGTTTGCGAAGATGGGAACTATGTTCCGCAGCAGGAAATTTCCGTCGAGGTGAACTCCAGCCACCACCAGGCGGCGGACATGATTGGCGACGGCCTGCGCGTGGTCGCCCGCTCCGACAAAGATCAAGTCGTCGAAGCCGTCGAAGGCGCTGCGTCCGACCACTTCGTCCTCGCCGTCCAGTGGCACCCGGAGCGCAGCTTTGCTGACGACGAACCCTCGCGCGCCATCTTCCGGGCATTCACGCAGGCCGCGCTGCGCCGCCACCAGCAGCCGCGCGTCCCGGTGCCGGACTTCGAGTCGCTGAAGAGCAGTTTCTAGTTTCCAGTTTCCAGCGGGGATGTGTGGCTTGGGTCTCCGACCCGAGTTCTAGAGTTGCTTGTGTGACACTGGTAACCTGACATGTGCTGCCATTTAGGAAACTAGAAACTGGAAACTAGAAACTCGCTTCTGCTAATTTCATTCGTTGATGCCTAATGCGCCAAATCTCTCGCTCCCGGATCGCGTCGCCGTCATCACCGGCGGGTCGCGCGGCATCGGCGCGGCCACCGTCAAGATGTTCGCCGCCGCCGGCGCCAAGGTGCTGTTTAACTACCAGCAGAACCGCACCGCTGCCGATCGCGTAGTGAACGAGTGCGGTACAGACCGCTGCGCCGCCGTGCAGGCCAATCTCCGCAATGTCGAGTCCGCTCGCGAGCTGATCGAGCGGGCCGTCCAGCGCTTTGGCGGCGTGGACATTCTGGTTGCCAACCACGGCATCTGGCCACCCGAAGATGTTCCCATCGATCGCATGACGGATCAGCAATGGCACGAAACCATCGCCATCAACCTCGACAGCGTCTTCGGCCTGGTGAAGCACGCGGTGGCGCAGATGAAAAAACAGGGCCGCGGCGGCAGCATCGTGCTGGTCAGTTCGACTGCCGGGCAGCGCGGCGAGTCCTTCCATTGCGACTACGCCGCCGCCAAGGGCGCGGTAATCAGCATGGTCAAGGGACTCTCGACCGAGCTGGCGCCCGACCGCATCCGCGTCAACTGCGTCGCTCCCGGTTGGGTGGCGACCGATATGGCCGCCCCCGCGCTCAATCATCCGGTCACGCGCGAGAAGGTGTTCAACACCATTCCGCTGCGCCGCGTCGCCACCCCAGAAGAGATCGCCGCGCCTATCCTGTTTCTGTGCACTGAACATGCCGGCTTCATCACCGGCGAAATCTTCAACGTCAACGGCGGCGCGGTGCTGGTGGGATAGGCTTCAGGCTCCGGGCTCCTTGCCGGACGCGATTTCCGGCAAGCATCTAAAATAGTCAGTTCACTATGAAGTCATTCGTCATTGTCGTGCTTCTTGCGGCGTACGCGGTTTTAGCCGCGGCCCAAGCCCCTCCATCCTCCGTGCCCTCTGTGGCTAAGCCGGCGCAAGCCCCGCAGGACGCCAACGCGCAGAAAGCCCGCGCCCTGCTCGACCAGTGCATCCAGGCGCTGGGCGGGCAGGCGTGGCTCAACTTGCAGGACATGGAGCAGCAGGGACGCTCGTACAGTTATTTCCAGGGCCAGCCCAACAGCCTGGGCACCCTGTTTTGGCGCTTCTGGAAATATCCCGACAAGGACCGCATTGAGCTCACCAAGCAGCGCGACGTGGTGTTCATCAACGTCGGCGACAAGGGCTACGAGATCACCTACAAGGGCACCGCCGCGCAGGAGCCCGAGCAGGTCGCCGACTACAACCGCCGCTATCGCCATTCACTCGAGATCGTGTTGCGTCAGTGGCTCAATCAGCCCGGCATGGCGCTGTTCTACGACGGGCCCGCGGTGGCCGAGCAGAAGCCGGCGGACCAGGTCAGCATCTTCACCGCCGACAATGACGCGGTCACGCTCTTCCTCGACAGCCACACCCATCTGCCGATCAAGAAGACGTTCGAGTGGCGCGACCCCACCGACCGGCTGAAAAACGTGGAAGGCGAGATCTTCGACAACTGGCGTCTCGTGCAGGGGGTGATGACGCCATACAGCATCCTGCGCTCGCACAACGGCGACACCAACAACCAGCGCTTCATCACCGGCGTGCGTTACAACGTCGGGATCTCCGACTCGATGTTCCAGGCCGCGATCACTTACGACCCGAACAAGACCCCGCCGAAAAGCCTCCGTGAAGCCTTGCGCCCTTCGCCTTTCGCCTACTGCCTGATTCCCGTCCAGGCTTCAGCAACGACGATGGAGTTTCCCGGATTGTGCGGATCGTACCTGATTGAGGTCGGCAGGCCCAGCTTGCAGGAGTGGATGTCGATGGCCTGCTGCAGGTGGGTGATGTCCTGCGACGCCTCGTACGACACGCCGCCGACATCGTAGGTAAACATGATCAGTTGCATAGGGCCGCGGCCGTTGGCGCTGATTTCCTGCACGTCGACGATGGTGCCATCGCAGATGCGGCCGATCTGCGCCAGCCGCTGCCGCCGCGCGCGCTCCCGCTGTTCTGGAGTGGTGCGATGGGCGCGGATCCACTGCCACACACCAACACCCACGGCGGTAATGCCCGCCGCCATCACAGCATAAAAACGAAGCGCGCTCATACTCCTCTCGGAAACATACTTGGCCACCCGCACGCGCAACCTACTGCTCCTCTCGCAGCGGACAAATCCAGCTTACCCCTTAGATGCGGGTTGCGAGAGGTTACGATTGGGGTGCGGTACGGCTCTCGGCCATGGACTAACGTCAGTCGGGTGAATCAATCCGCCCAGCCGCCGAAGCGACAGCCGAACGCCGATAGCCCAAATGCAAACGGCGCTACCTCGCGCCGCACCGCTTTCATTCCTGCAACTGCGTCAGCCCTTCGCGATCAACTCCGCTTCCGCTAGCGCCTTCACCTTCTCCCAGTCTTTGAGGAAGGCGTCCAGGCCCCTGTCGGTGAGCGGATGCTTGATCATCTGGTCCAGCACCTTGAATGGGATAGTGGCCACGTGCGCGCCCGCCATCGCAGCTTCCACCACGTGCAGCGGATGCCGCAGCGATGCTGCCAGCACCTGCGTCTTGTATCCGTAATTGTTATAGATCTGGATGATCTGCCGAACCAAGTCCATACCGACGTGGCTGATGTCATCCAACCGCCCGACAAACGGGCTGACATAGGTGGCGCCCGCCTTGGCCACCATCAGCGCCTGGTTGGGCGAGAAGCACAGCGTCAAATTCGTGCGAATGCCTTTTCCGCTCAGCGTCTTACACGCCTTCAATCCTTCTTTCGTGGTGGGCAGCTTAACCACGACATTCTTGTGCCACGTCGCGAATTCTTCCGCCTCGCGCAGCATGCCCCTGGCTTCGATGGCCACTACTTCCACGCTGACCGGCCCGTCCACAATCCGGCAGATCTCCAGGATCGTGTCCTTGAATGGCTTGCCTTCCTTGGCGATCAGCGAGGGGTTGGTGGTGACGCCGTCGAGGATGCCCATGGCATTGGCCTCACGGATTTCGTTCAGGTTGGCGGTATCAATGAAGAATTTCATGCTGAACCCACATCTTCTACAAATTTGGTAATCGGGTAAATTGGTAATTTCGTAATTGCAGAAAACTAACGGCCAATCGAACCGCTTCCATTACCGAGTCACCCACTTACGAAATTACCCACCTCGTCATTCGTCCACCACGGGATTGCGCAGCGTGCCGACACCCTGGACGGAGATTTCCACGACGTCGCCGGCGTGCAGCGGCCCGACGCCTTCGGGCGTTCCGGTAGCAATGACATCGCCGGGAACCAGCGTCATGGCGGCGGTAATATGGCGGATTATAACATCGAGCGGGAAGATGAAATCGGCGGTGGTGCCGTGCTGCCGCACCTCGTGGTTGATACGCGTTTCCACCTCGATGCCGGCCCACGGATCCAGGCCGTCCACCACGACCGGCCCGACTGGAGCGAAGGTGTCGAAGCCCTTGGCGCGCGCCCACTGGTTCTCTTTCTTCTGCAGGTCGCGCGCGGTGACGTCGTTGAGGATGGTGTAGCCGAGGATGTAGTCGCGCACGTCCTCGCCCTCGCGCACGTGGTAGCAGGTCTTGCCGATCACCACCGCCAGCTCGCCTTCGTAGGGCACGTTCTGCGAGAGTCGGGGCAGGCGAATCTGCGCGCCGGGATCGTTGAGCGAAGACGGCGGCTTGAAAAAGATTAGCGGCTCGGTGGGAACCTCGTTGCCCAGCTCGGCCGCGTGCGCGCGGTAGTTCCGGCCCACGCAGACGATCTTCGAGGGCAACACCGGCGTCAGCAGACCGGCATCTTGCAGCGGGATGGGATTAATGCGCTTCGACACCGCGTCTTCGTCCGGAATACGCGCTGCGGGCGCGGACTTGAACACGCGCGTGATCAGCTCCCGCCCGGTGGACCCTTCGGTCTCCACCAGCGCGAACTGCGGTTCGTTGTTAATGAGCAGTCGGCAATATTTCATTTGGGAACCTTACAACACATTTTTACCGCAAAGAACGCCAAGGCGCGCAAAGGAATTCAGAAATTGTTGGCACGCTTCCTTCGCAACCTCTGCGGTCAGCTTTTTATGGAACTGACTCAGAAGCTTCGGGTGACTGCTGGCTTTCGTTCCCGCGCAAATCCACCGCAGTCACGGAATAAATGTACTTGTGTCCTGACGCCACCGCGCGGTCGCGGTACGCCGGTGTCTGCACCAGCTCGGAATTGATTTTCACCGGCGGCTGGCCTGCCTCGTGACGATAGAGGTTGTAGCCGGAGAGGTCGGGCTCGGTGTTCGGCGCCCAGGTCAAATCCAAAAACGGCGGCTGTCCCACGCCGCTGGCCACCGCCTGCAACCCGCTCGGCGCCGCCGGCGGGAACACATCGTGCGCGAAGACCTGAACGTCTGCTGACGGCTCGCCCTCAACCTGCACCGCCGTTTCACCACCGCGAACGACCGAGGTGACCACCACCACGCGATACAGATACGTCTTTTCCCACTCGAATCCGATGTCCACGAAGCGGGCGTGCGGGTCGGTGGAAAGCTGTACCTCTCCAACCGCGCTCCACGCCGGTGTCTCCGGTGTCCGGCGGTAGATGCGATGCACGTGCCGCAACTCCGGCGCTTCGTGCTCGTGGAGCACGCCTGTCCAGGTGAGCACAATGCCCTCCGGCCTGACCTGCGCGCGCACATCATTGGGCGGCGCCAGCGTCGGCGCCAGCGGCACCTCCACCTGGTTCGACAACCCGGCGCTGCGCCCGCGTGGGTTGAGCGTCTCCACCGCGTAGGTCGCAAAACCCGTTGGATACTGTTGCTGCAATTGCGGCGGCAAGGTGTCCGTGTACGTCCTCTGCTCCTGCTTGGCGTTCTTCAACGGCGGCGCGTTGGCAGGCGGAAGCTCCGCCACCTGCGGGCACTGCACCATGGCGGTGGTGTTCACGCCGCGGCAAACCCGCACCGGCCCGGGATGCCGGATGTTCTGCTTGTCGGTAGTCTCGCGCAGGACGGTCCAGGCGAGCGTGACCTTGTCTCCCTGCCGCGTGGCCACCAGATCATTGATCGGCTGCGGCAACTCCAGCGACGGCGGACGCGGCGCGCCCGGCGTCCCGCAGGCGGCGAGCAGCGCACACCACAGCAGCGCTGCAATGAGATCAAGCTTGGATTTCATGAAAGCCAATCAGCGTAGCAGAATTTCCGATTTGCCGACTTACTGATTTGCCGATTGGAAAACGAAAAGGCCCAGCAGTCCGCCGGGCCAATCACCCAATCAGCAAATCACAAAATGTACCGCGACAAATCCTGGTCCTTCACGATCTCCGACAGCATCTTGCGCACGTAGTCGGCGTCCACGGTAACCTGTTTTTCCTTCATGTCGGGGGCGTCGAAGCTGATCTGGTCGAGCACGCGCTCCATGATGGTGTGCAGCCGCCGCGCCCCGATGTTTTCCGTTCCCTCGTTCACCCGCGCCGCGAAGTTCGCCACTTCTTCCAGCGATTCCGGGGTGAACTCCAGCTTCAGGCCCTCGGTCTCCAGCAGCGCCGTGTACTGCTTTACCAGCGATGACTTGGGTTCGGTGAGGATCTTGATGAAGTCGGCGATGGTCAGCGATTGCAGTTCGACGCGGATCGGGAACCGGCCCTGCAGTTCCGGAATCAGGTCGCTCGGCTTGGAGACGTGGAACGCGCCCGCAGCAATGAACAGGATGTGGTCGGTGCGCACCATGCCGTAGCGCGTGTTGACCGTGGTGCCTTCCACGATGGGCAGGATGTCGCGCTGCACGCCTTCGCGCGAAACGTCGGGTCCGTGACCGCTTTCGCGGCCGGCGATCTTGTCGATCTCGTCCAGGAAAATGATGCCCGACTGCTCCACCCGCTCCACCGCGATGCGCGTCACCTGGTCCATGTCGATCAGGCGCGACTCTTCTTCCTGCACCAGGTACTCGAAGGCCTCGCTGACCTTCATCTTCCGCTTCTTGGTGCGCTGGCCGAAGATATTGGGCAGCATGTCCTTGATATTGACGTCCATCTCCTCGACACCCTGGTTGGAGACGATTTCGAACGCGGGAAACGACTTTTCGCGCACGTCGAGCTCGACAATGCGGTCGTCGAGCTTGCCTTCGCGCAACTGCTGACGCAGTTTTTCCCGCGTGCGCGTATTCGAGTCTCCGGGATGGACTATCTCAATCGCAGATCCGCCATCCGTCCGCGGTGGCGTGCTGGCGAATCCGACGTTGGCAGGCAGCAGCAGGTCCAGCAGCCGCTCCTCGGCGTTCAGTTCGGCCTTGTCCGCCACGTCCTCCAGCTTCTCTTCGCGCACCATGTCAATGGCGATCTCGACCAGGTCGCGGACCATGGACTCAACGTCGCGCCCGACGTAGCCGACCTCGGTGAACTTCGAGGCCTCGACCTTGAGGAACGGTGAGTTGGCCAGCTTGGCCAGACGGCGCGCGATCTCGGTTTTCCCCACGCCCGTGGGGCCGATCATGATGATGTTCTTGGGAATGACTTCTTCCGCCAGCTCGGGCGACAGTTTCTGGCGGCGCATGCGGTTGCGCAGGGCGATGGCCACAGCGCGCTTGGCCGCCTGCTGGCCCACAACGTGCTTGTCGAGCTCGCCCACGATCTCGCGCGGGGTCAGCTCGTCGAGTCCGATGCTTTCTTCTTCTGCGGTCTGCGGTAAGTAAATAGCCATAAGAGACAGTTTCTAGTTTCTGGTTTCTAGTTTCGAGCGGCCGCCTTCGCTTGCGCTTTGCGCCGATAAAACTTCAGGCCCGACCAGGTTTGGTCAATCGCCCAAACCTTCACGTCCACCCAGCCCAGCGGCAGCCCAGCCCGACGCACCACGTCTTCGGTGAGATCGGTGGCCACCCCGGATGCTTTCTTCGGCCACGAGACCCAAACCATGGCGCCTGTCGTATCGCTAATCCGGGCGAACAGCGCTCCCCTCACAGCTCTTCAAACGTGAACTGCTCGTTCGTATAGATGCACATGCGGGCGGCGATCTTCATCGCTTCCTCGGCGATCATGCGCGCCGGCAGCTCGGTATGCGCCGCCAGGGCCTGGGCCGCCGCTTGCGCATACGGGCCTCCGCTGCCGATGGCGGCAATCCCGGAATCGGGCTCAATCACGTCGCCCGCGCCGCTGATCAGGAACGTCTGCGTGTGGTCGGCCACCAGCAGCAGCGCCTCCAGGTGGCGCAGCGCCTTGTCGGTGCGCCAGTCCTTCGCCAGCTCCACCGCGGCGCGGCCCAGGTTCCCGTGATACTGCTCCAGCTTGGATTCGAAACGGCTGAACAGCGAGAAAGCGTCGGCCGTGGACCCGGCAAAACCGGCTAGGATCTTGTCCTGGTAAAGCCGCCGGATCTTGCGCGCCGTATGCTTGACCACGCCCTCGCCGAGGGTGACCTGGCCATCTCCAGCCATGACCACCTTGCCGTCCTTGCGTACAGCCAGCACAGTGGTAGAGCGGATTTTCGGGAAATGAGCTTCGGCTACTGCACGCGGAGCTTTCATTAGAACTGATTTGATTATAGCAGCCACAGAAGCGGGGTTGCGCGGGCGAACGGTGTACGAAGCTCAGGGCATTAGACGGGAGTGCATGGAATGGCTGCCCAGCTCCCGGCCGCGGGCGGCATGTTCCTCATCCGTCCCGTACCGCTGGTCAATCTTATCGTACTTGCGATCGTCGGCGGATTCCTCCTGGCCTGCTTCCGCCGCCGCCCACTTCAGGCGCCGGCGGCGGTGATATAGCGCCCCGAGCCCAAAGGACTCGCCCGCGTGCCCGATGCCGAACAGCAGAAAGAGAAAGAACATCGTGATTAGCTTGGACTCGTTGTCCAGGTAGCGCCACAGGTCGACGTTCGAGCCGGGCGCCATCCACGTCGCCAGGATGAGATTCAGCATGTACACCATCCCGAGCACCGAGATGGGGCGCACGGCTAGCCCCAGTACCAGTCCTACACCGATAAATAGTTCCGTCAGCCCAATCAGGAACGCCATCCCCGACGGATGACTCTCGAACGCGTTATTGAGGAAAGTGGCATAGAAGCCGACGGCAGCGCCATGGGTCGCATCCCACACGAATTGCGGGAATTCAACCTTGGCGAATTCCCAGGAGGATATCTTGTGCGCGCCGAGGAACAGGAACAGCACGCCCGTTAGGATGCGGACCAATGCCAGCGTCCGGTGTAGCCGCGAGTGCGAATAGGCCATGAACGCTCCCGCTGAGGCTCGGGGGACTTTCCTATTCGGAATCATGCACCCATTGGCCCTCATGCACCAAGGGATATTTGCACCAAAGCGGTTGCAAATTATTGCACTTCGGACCGCATTCGGGAATCGACCGCGGTAATTATGGCCCTCACCGCGTCGTCGGACTGCTGCTACAATCCGCCGTCTGGCGCGCGATTCATTGGCTCGACGAGCCCTTGAAAGGGCAAAACTGCTACCGCGCCGCGCCCGGGAATGGCAGGCCGAGGACTAAACACCAACCAACACCGAGGGAGAAATCATGCGCCAAGTCATCGCCACCGCGAATGCCCCCAAAGCCATCGGCCCCTACTCGCAAGCCATCCGCGCCAATGGAATGATTTTCTGCTCCGGCCAGATCGCGCTCGATCCCGCCACTAACCAACTGATCGAGGGCGATATCGCCGCCCAGACTGAGCGCGTGCTGAAAAACCTCTCCGCCGTGCTCGGGGAAGCGGGCAGCAACCTGGAGCAAGTGGTGAAGACGACGGTTTTCCTGAAATCCATGTACGATTTCGCGGCGATGAATGAGGTTTACGGGAAGTTCTTCAGCCAGCAGCCGCCGGCGCGCTCCACCGTCGAGGCGGCGCGACTGCCCAAGGATGTGCTGGTGGAAATTGATGTGATTGCCGTGCTGTAGAAGTTGGCCGGTTCCGACGGACTAAACAAAACCGGCCACTTCGGCCGGCTGATCGTCCTCAGAATGTTAGCAGCGCCCAGAGCGTGGATCGCTAAAAGCTAAGAGCTTGCTACGCTTTCACAACTTTCCCGCTGCGCAAACACGACGCGCACACCCGCAGTTTCTTGGTCGCGCCCTTCACCTTGGCGCGTACCGGGCGCAGGTTGACGTTCCAGCGCCGCCTGGTGACGTTGTGGGCGTGGCTGATATTGTTGCCGAACTGCGGTCCCTTGCCGCAGACATCACAGACTTGTGCCATGACTGCTCAGAATCCTTCCATTCCCAGTGGGGCAAAACATAGATTTTACAGGAGCTGCCGCGACCTGACAACCGCTGAGGCATCTAATGATCCAGGTGTACAATTCGTTCGAGCGACTCCATGGCGACTGCACCCAAACGACCGCCGAAATTGACTGCCAAGCAAGCGGCGCGGAAGATCACCGACCTCGTGTTTGAACATCTCGAGCAGTTCTCCGAGGAAGAACAGAACCGCCGGATCGACTCGTTCTGCGAGCGCGTGGACAAGCTCACCGCCTCGCACGCCAAGCCTGCAAAATCGCAGCGAAGTTCAGCGAAGTCTCGATAATTCCAAATTCATTTTTCAACACTGAAACGAACTCCCGCTCGTTGTCGAGTTCGAGTAGCGCCTTCATCCGGCGTAAGACGTCGCGATCTCTCTGGGCTGCGACCGACGCGTGCCGCGCACCGCGGCTGCGCTCAGATCGCATGACTTCCCGAAGTTCTTTTTCCTTGGATCCTTCGTCTTTCATTGCGGGGCCGACTATACGCGCCTGCGCGAATTGGGGTCAAAAAAAGGGAGAATTAAGAAACTGAAGGCGATTCCATTAGCCGGCGGCGCGGCGCGGTACAGTGGCCTTGCTGCAACTCACGGCTGTGGCCGCGCCGTCTGCAGCGGGCCGTCGATCGGTCCCCATCGGCGCGCCGATAGCGCACCAGCTTGCCCGCGCGAAAGTAGCACGGCCTTGCCCCTGGCTTCTCCACAGACGCGCGCCTGCGCGAAATGGCGTCAAATGTAATTTACCGACTATGCGATACTAACTCCATGCCTGTCGTTACGCAGCCCGCCCCCAAGTCGGTCAAAGTCCACCTGAAGGACGGCACCGGTATGGACATCGAGTGGATGGACGGGCACAAGAGCTCCTACTCGTTCCAATATCTGCGCGACGCCTGTCCTTGCGCCCTCTGCAACGAGCTGCGCGTTAAGGAAAATCGCGAACCCGGCGAGCGTCCCAAGCCCGCGCCCGGCGCCCTGCCCATGTTCACGCCGCCTCCGAAGCCCACCGTGGCCGAAGGCGTCGGCAAGTACGCTATCCGCTTCACCTGGAGCGACGGCCACGAGCACGGCATCTTTTCCTGGGATTTCCTGCGCGAGTTCTGCCCCTGCCGCGAGTGCTCCAGCCTGCGACGCGAGATGAAACCGCCGGGTGCGGGTGTAACCCGCACCGTGCCGCACTGAGTGCTAAATGGAAGTCGCATCCCAAACGTCCGACTCCGCAAAGCAATTCGCAAGCGCAGCGGGACGGTGTGAAGCTCTCAGATATCGAACGCCGCATGTTTCTGTTCTCGGAAACATCCGGCGAAGCTGACTTGGAAGCAAACGAGAAATTCGACTCTGAGTACGATTCGGAGGGGTACGAGAAGAAAATCGCGTCTCTCTTGAAAAAAGCGTACCGGAACGCCTGCAAGAGTGCTCCTGAAAAGGCTGCTTGGGAGGATGCGCTTTCTGCTCTGCAGAAAGAGGATTTCTACGGACTTGTTATGGTCGATGCTGCTGGAATACCGCGCCCACTGGCCATTCCGCAGCTTTTCGACAAACGATTAATCGTCTTTCTGTTGACTGTCGCAGCGGTCATCGGGATAGCAGTTTTGCTCATCTTTGATCCCTTCCACTCCAATTGGATCCGTCCTGGTTGGCCACGTCTTGCTTTGATCCCGATCTTTCTCGGGATGCTTTGGTGGCTTGGCGAATTGCACAAGCGGCTTACGATTGGGGGCCCTCCCTCGCGGTAAACTGGTGACAGTGACGTTCCTGGACGAGCTCAATCCCCAGCAGCGCGAAGCGGTCGAAACCGCCGACGGGCCCATCCTCATCCTCGCCGGCGCCGGCTCGGGCAAGACCCGCGTCATCACCTACCGCATCGCGCACGTGATCGAGCACCTGGGAGTGCAGCCCGAGGCCATCCTGGCGGTCACCTTCACCAACAAAGCCGCTTCCGAAATGGCGGAGCGCGTCGAGCACCTGCTCGGCGGCCGCAGCTTCGCCAAGCCCTGGATTTCCACCTTCCACTCCATGTGCGTGCGCATGTTGCGCCGCGACATCGAGGTCCTGCGCGTCAACAACGTTGGCTACCGCAAGGATTTCGCTATCTACGACGAAGCCGACCAGCAAGCGCTGGTCAAGCAGGCCATCCGGCGTCTCGGCCTCGACGACAAGCAACTCACGCCGCGTTCCGTGCTGGCGCGCATTTCCTGGGCCAAGAACCACATGCTCGATCCGCAGGAAACTTTCCTGCAATCCTCCGACCTGAAATCCGAGCAAGTCGCGCATGTCTACCAGATCTACCGCCAGGAGCTGCGCAAGGCCAACGCCATGGATTTCGACGACCTGCTGCTGGAGACCGTGCGCCTGCTGAAGGTCGCCGAACCGGTGCGCCATTACTGGAACCGCCGCTTTCAGTACATCCTGATTGACGAGTACCAGGACACCAACCGCCCGCAGTACGAGCTCATGCGGCTGCTGGCCGGCGAGCGCCACAACGTTTGCGCCGTTGGCGACGAGGACCAGTCCATCTACTCCTGGCGCGGCGCCGACATCCGCAACATCCTCGAGTTCGAAAAAGATTTTCCCGATGCCAAAATCATCCGCCTGGAGCAGAACTACCGCTCCACCCAAAACATCCTGAGCGCCGCCTCCGCCGTGGTCGCCAACAACGTCAAGCGCAAGGGCAAGAACCTGTGGACCTCGCGCCAGGGCGGCAATCGCATCGGCTGTTACGAGGCGCCCGACGGCGAGAACGAAGCGCTCTTCGCCGCCGACTTGTTCTCCAAGTACCTGCGGCAAGCGGCGCAGGACGGCATGGATGAAGCCCGCGCCCGCGCCGCCGTGCTCTACCGCACCAACGCGCAGTCGCGCCTGTTTGAAGAGGCGATGCGCCGCTACCAGTTGCCCTACCACGTGGTCGGGGGCTTCTCGTTCTACGAGCGCGCCGAGATCAAGGACATGATCTCGTATCTCAAGGTGGTGCAGAATGCCGACGACACCATCGCGCTTATGCGCGTCATCAATACGCCCGCGCGCGGTATCGGACGAACTACGCTGGACACGCTGGAGCGCATTGCGCTCGAAACCGGCACCTCGCTCTGGGGCGCGATTGAGAGCGTGGTCAATGGTTGCTTGGTCCCGCCGCGCGCCGTCGCCTCGCTAAAGAATTTCCGCGACATCGTCGAAGGCGGACGCGCTGTGCTCTCCGGCAATTATGCCGAGTGGCTCGGCGACTCGGTTGACGAGAGCCCCAGCGAGCTCGAAGACCGCACTGCGCCCGAAGCCGCACCGCAGGTGACAGAGGATGACTCCTTTGACTTCGGCGCGAATCTGGATGTTGCCGCGTCCGCTTCCGGCAATTCGGACTCCAACTCGCCTTCGCCTGACGAAGCCGCAGACTCTGCTGCTGCTGGCGCCCTCCTCAGCGGAGAGCCGCGCGCCGCCACCACCGCCGAACTGCTCAAGTACCTGCTCGACCGCACCGGCTACATCAAGCAGCTCGAGGAGGAGGACACACCCGAATCGCTGGCCCGCGTCGAGAACCTGCGCGAGCTGGTCAACGCCGCCATGGATTCGCGTGACCGCGGCGAGTCGCTCCAGGAATTCCTCGATCACGCCGCGCTGGTCAGCGACCAGGACCAGTACGATGCCGCGGCAAAGATCACGCTTATGACCCTGCACTCCGCCAAGGGGCTGGAGTTTCCGCTCGTCTTCCTCGCCGGCATGGAAGAGGGCCTGTTTCCGCACTCGCGGACGTTCCTTAATCCCGACGACATCGAGGAAGAGCGCCGCCTGTGCTACGTCGGCATGACGCGCGCCATGGATCAGCTCATCCTCAGCCGCGCTCGTTATCGCCGCCGCTACGGCACCGATATGCCGGAGGCCTCCATTCCCTCGCGCTTCCTGGAGGAGATTCCGGAGCAATTGCTGGACGACCTGGGCGCGCCGCGCCGTTCGGCTTGGAGCGAAACCAATGGTGTGGCACACGCGCCCTCGCGTGTGGGTTCTGACGACGCCTCTTCGCACTACGACTACGAGAGCGAAGACCAGCGTCCCAGATACGGCCGGCAGAAGCGGGCGTCGTATGCGTCGTCGCACCCAACCTACAACTCAATTGACAACATCGCCGAGTTCTTCGCCTCGCGCGGCAAGAAATTCGCTCGACCGAAGGTCGAGGCTGCCGCACCGACCGGGAGAACCGGATTCCGTCCCGGCCAGCGCGTCAAGCACCCGAAATACGGCGAGGGCACGGTGTACAAGCGCGAGGGCGAAGGAGACGACGCCAAGCTTACGGTACAATTCCCAAGATTCGGATTGAAGAAGCTGGTCGAGAAGTATGCGCAACTGGAGCGCGTGTGAAACAAGCTACCGGCTGCCAGTTATCGGCTCGCAGCCGTCATTATGAGCTGTCAGCTTTCAGCTATGCAGCGTGGCTGTTTCGCGGTTGTGGACCGGCTTCGAGCAAGCGAAGCGCGCGGCAGAACGTAGCCCACGGCGTAAGCCGTGGGTCGCAGGGAACAAGAGATCAAGCCCGCTTCAGCGGGCGACAGAACTAATCCAATCTAGCGAGAACTCATGGCAAATACGCAAGCACTGTCCAAGGAAGAACGCAAGAAAATCAAGCGCACGGCCCGTAAGAAGGCCTCGATCGAGAAACCGAAGAAGAAACGCGATTACGCCCGCGGCTCCAAGAAGCGCAAAGTAAAAAAGATGGTGCGCGGCCAGAGCAAACGTTAATCGGGGAATTGTTGAAGCAGGTAATCGGGTAATTGTGCTTGATTCCAATTACCCGATTCCGCGGTTCCGCAATTCCGCAATTCTCAATCACGGCGGAAATCCTTTTGCTCAAAACACCTGCCACGACAGAGACGAGCGCACACCCGCGCTCCCAGCTTCTCGCCCGTAAGTCCATTGACAAGCTGATCTCCGACTCCGAGCGGCCCGAACACCGGCTCAAGAAAACGCTGGGCCCGTGGAGCCTGACCGCGCTCGGCATCGGCGCCATCATCGGCAGCGGCATCTTCGTGCTCACCGGAACAGCCGCCGCGGGCGAACACTTCGAGGTTCCCTCCATCCTGCACGCGCAGGTGCTCGACCTGATCGCCAACTGGCTGCGCCACGCGTCGAGTGCGGGCGCGCTCATGCACGGACGTCCTCCGGCGGGACCGGCGATCGCGATCTCGTTCATCCTGGTCGCCGTCGCGTGCAGCTTCGCCGGGCTGTGCTACGCCGAGTTGGCTTCGATGATCCCCATCGCCGGCAGCGCCTACACCTACTCCTACGCCACGCTCGGCGAAATCTTCGCCTGGATCATCGGCTGGGACCTGATTCTGGAATACGCGGTCAGCAACGTCGCGGTCGCCGTCGGATTCAGCGGATATCTGAAAGCCCAGCTCGCCGCCTTTGGCATTGTCTTGCCGGATCACTGGTCGAGCGCCGTCTGGGCCTCGGGCAAATGGACCGGCGCGTACTTCAACCTGCCCGCATTCCTCGTCGTGTTTGTCCTGACCATCCTGCTGGTGCGCGGCGTGCGTGAGTCGGCCGAGACCAATAACATCATGGTTGCCGTCAAGCTCACGGCCATCGTGATCTTCCTCATCGTCGGCGGCATGCTGGTGCGTCCGGCGAACTGGCATCCGTTCATGCCCTCGGGTTTTGCCGGTGTGGTCACCGGCGGCGCCATCATTTTCTTCACCTATATCGGCTTCGACTCGGTTTCCACCGCCGCCGAAGAATCCAAGGAGCCGCAGAAGGACATCCCCTTCGGCATCATCGCCTCGCTCATCGTCTGCACCATCCTTTACGTCGGCGTGGCGCTGGTGCTGCTGGGCATGATGAAATACACAACTTTCACCGAGGGCGCGGCCGCCGAAGCGCCGGTCGCGTACGCGCTCAAGCACCTCGGCGCCAGCCGTGTGTGGCAGTCGGTGATCATCATTGGCGCGCTGACGGGAATGCTGTCGTCGCTGCTCGTCTTCCAGTACGGCCAGACGCGCATCTGGTTTGCCATGTCGCGCGACGGCCTGCTGCCGCGCATCTTTTCCGTCGTGCACAAGAAGTTCAAGACGCCGCACTGGTCCACCTGGATCGCGGGTTTCGCAGTCGGCATTCCCGCTGGAGTGGTGGACATCGGCGATGCCGCCGATCTCTCCAATATCGGAACCTTGTTTGCCTTCGTGCTCGTCTCTCTGGGCGTGATCTTCCTGCGGCGCACGCAGCCGGATCGTCCGCGCGGCTTCCGCGTCCCGCTGGTGCCGCTGTTCCCGCTGATTTCCGTGGTGCTTTGCGGCGGCCTGATGACGGGACTGACGGTCATCACCTGGATCCGTTTCTTCGTCTGGCTGGCAATTGGCTTATGCATCTATTTCCTGTGGAGCCGGCGGCACTCAGAATTCGCTCGGCACTGAGCAACGAACGATGAACCCAGAGACACAGAGGCACAGAGATATATTGATCATCGTTTTTCTCTCAGTGTCTCTGTGTCGGGTTTTTGCGTGATCGGAGCGAGGGAACCGTCGACCTACATCCGCTCTCTTCCCAAGGCCGAACTCCATCTCCACCTGGAAGGCTCCATCGGCCCGGATGAGCTGGCCGAGCTGATCGTCCGTCACGGCGGCGGGCCGGTGGATCGCACGCGCCTGGCGCAGCTCTACAAACACCGGGATTTCACTGCCTTTCTGGAGGCGTTCAAGCGCATCACGCAATGGCTGCGCACGCCCGACGATTACGAGCTGATCACCTATCGCCTGATGCAGAAGCTCAAGGCGGAAAACGTGCTTCACGCCGAGGTCTACGTTTCGGTCGGCGTGATCCTGTTCCGCAATCGCGACTTCGACGCCATCTTCGAGGGCCTGGAGCGCGGGCGACAGCGCGGCGAGCGCGATTTCGGCGTCTCGCTGCTGTGGATCTTCGACGCGGTGCGCCACTTCGGCGTCGAGGCGGCGGAGCACGTCTTCAACAAGGCCATTGAGCTTCGCGAGCGCAACGTGGTCGGCATTGGCATCGGCGGCGACGAGCGTCTGGCCGCGCCCGCACTCTTCCGCAAGCTGTACGCACGCGCCAAAGGCAACGGCCTGCGCCTCACCGCGCACGCCGGCGAATCCAGCGGGCCGCAATCCATTCTCGGCGCGCTGGACGCCTTGAGGGCCGAGCGCATCGGGCATGGGCTCACCGCGTGCCAGGACAGCGAGTTGATGGCGCGGCTGGCGAAGACGCAAGTGCCGATCGAGGTCTGCCTTACCAGCAACCTGCGTACTGGATGTTGCGCGGCAATTGAGCAGCATCCGCTGAGGACTTATTACGACCGCGGAATCGTGGTCACGCTCAACACCGACGATCCCGCAATGTTCGAAACTTCACTCTGCCGCGAGTACCAGCTGGCGCAGGAAACGTTCGGCTTCAGCGATGAGCAACTGCGCGAATTGGCGAAGAATTCATTTCGGGCATCGTTTTTGCCGGAAGAGCGCAAGCGAGAATTTCTGCTGAATTTCTAATCAGTACTACTTAGTCACCCATAGGGCTGTTAACCCACCCCCCTCCCCACTCCTATCGTGTGGAATCAATGAGTTACGCACGGTATACCGTGGATTCGGCACGGTTACTGTGGGGCTGGTCTGTAGAATCAACAAGATACGTTCGGGTTTTCTGGAAAACCGAAGATATACTGTTGTCACACCTCACGACCACAAGTAATAGTGGCAAGACACCGCGGGCCGCAGGATTGAAGCCTGCGGCCCGAATGCCAGCCGAGTTTTCAGCTAGTTCCATTATATCTCGGGAGGTCAAGCGATTTGGTCATAGGTCAGTGTGACAAGGCGGCATGATGACTGGCAGTCATAAATCAAGGCTTGACGATTCGCTATCCCACCTTTCGAAGCGAAAGGTCGGGCACCCACGCTGGGGTAGGGTTGAGCTGCCTAAAGGGTGTGCCACCCGCCGGCTTGCGTCGTACCGGCTGCTTCCGCTCCGGAGGAACTGCGCTGGCCAGCGCTTGCCGCACCATCCGCCGGTGCACCCCCAACTTCTGCGCGGTGCCTTGGATCGTGCCAACGCCGTGGGTGTACTCCCGTCTGATCTCTTCAAACAGCTCCACCTTGCGTCTCCTGTCCATCGGCCTCCCCGTTCCGGCTGGTTGGAACAGAGTAGGTCGATTCGGTTTACAGGGTGGGCCAAATCAGATGCGCAAAGTGGGCCAAGTCAGAGTACCGAAATCAGAAATCCGCTACTCCCACCTTTCGAAAACCGCGAAAGGTGGGCCACCCACGAGTTTGGTTCTACTTGAAAGGTGTGCCACCCGCCTATCGAGCGCGTCGGTCTTGATTCAGTTAGGCTTAAGCTTTGTCCCGCTACTCTCCAAGAGCCGAACTTCCGGTGGGCCGTAGGCTGCCACGTCAATGAGATGGTTCTGGCAGATCAGCTTGTACTGCAAGATCGGCTCGAAGTGGCCTCCCGTGTCACGGGCAAGAAGGTCGAGAAAATGCGATTTGGTGTACTCCCGAAACAGCTTGCCGGTGTAAACCTCGTCCTCGTAGTTCCCGCCAGAACCCACGCTCTCTTCGGTAACAAGATAGGCGACGTAGCGGCTCCACTGGAGTTCGAATCTCCGACAGCCCTCGACTGCCTTGACCGGCGAAGCACCTTTCATGATTTCAGCGAACGGACTGGCTGAGTCTGTCGTTGATATGGTCTGCGTGTGATCCGCAATCGCCTCTTCAACAACAAGGCGTAGTGAGTTCTCCTCGGGTTCAGAGATGTCGCGCAAGAAGAGATACTTCGCTTCATTCAAGAGCGAAACGATTTCGTCCTCGCCCAGCTTCACAGTTTCTCCTCTTTGAGTGGCACACATTGCTTAGTACCTGATTTTCGTGACGGTACGCCCTGCGGCGTTCTGGATTGCTATGGTTGTTGCCCCGGAGCCTCCTGTGGGGGCTGGCCCACCCTTTCGCGCGCGACTACTCTTGAGGTTGCCCCACCCTTGTCGCTCCCGGGTTTGGAGCGACAGGGTGGGGTAGTTCCTGACGGCGCACCATCGGTAAGGCATTACCCGAGCGTTCTCGCTTCCGCGCCGTCCACTGTGACTCGATTACCACTGTCCCTCCGTACCCGGCGGCGATATGAAGAAAACTGCTCCATTTCCAGTCATCAGGTCGTTTTACCAGGCCGCGCTTGACCGGGTTCATGTGTGTGTACTGCAGTTTCTCAACGCGTTTCTTCTCGCCAGGAGTGGGAAAGTCATAGTAGCGGGTTTGCCAGAACTGACGCTCACCGGGCCGGCGCAGCTTGCGCGATACGATCTGCTTCAACATCTGGATCGCAACCGAAAGCTGCTTGCGCTCCGGCTCGCTGACCAGCAGATGTAGGTGTTCGGGCATGACGACATAGGCGCTCACGTAAAAGCCGTACCAGCGCCGCACCCGCTCCAGTTCTGCCTCGAAGATGTCCCGCGCCCGAGGCGTCGCCAGCAGGGGTTCGCCATGGTAACAACTGAAGGTGATAAAGTGCAGGCAGCGTGACTGTTGGTAACGCTTCAGTCCCCAAGGCATACCATAAGCATAATCCTTTAACATGATAGGAGCCTGTGATGCGAACGGAAAATCCCCACCCTGTCTCGCTATTGCTCCGTTTCGGGGCAGGGCGCTGTCAGGCGAGACAAGGGTGGGGCAACCTCGGGATTTTTCTTGACTGAAAGAGTGGGCCAGCCCCCCCAACACCGGGCAAATGTGGGCCACCCGTCGCCAGCCACATTTCAAAACTCGACAGCTTCCTCGATCACTGCTTGGAGCCTGCGAAACTCTTCTCTGATGTCCCACAGCCGATCTCGGAGCGTATCTGGATCAGCATCAGGGTTGCTAAGCAGACTTGGGAGATACTGCTCATAGAACAACGCGCCGGAACGATGCACCTCTTTCATTGCATAGGCAACATCCTGGGCCACTTCATCCGAAAGTAAATTCTTATCTCTAACCAATCGATAAAATCTCTCGGTCAGACCTTCTATTCGCTGTTGCCCATTCGGTACATCCTGATCGTCAGCCATATTCAGTCCTTCGGAATGTCCGTCAAAAATTCCTTGACAGTTTGTAGTTGCCGTTCCTGTTTTGCGAGCTGCTTCACGATTGCACTCTTGTATTGCAGATTCGGATCGGCCAGCTTCGCTTTGTGCTCTGTAACAGGCTTCTGTAGGCTCTTCTCGGTTTTATGGACGCTACTGAGACCATCCTTCGACAGTTGCCTCTCTAGTTGTTGCGCAAATTTCTGGGAGAGTGTCCCGCTTTTAGTTGGAGGTTGAAGAGCGGCGCTCGGGATCATGTTACGCGACCTCCTGCTTAGTCGCAGCTTTTTCTGTTTCTCCTCTTCCTAGGATTGCTCTCAGTTGCCAGATGTCCTTCCAGCCCAT